>JAHCBA010000017.1 GCA_019634625.1 Verrucomicrobiia bacterium | reverse complement strand
GAAAAATCGTCCATCCGACACCCGCGCGTCGAAATGGACTGGAAGCATCACGCCTTCAACTTGCCCGCACCTGCGCCAACATGCCTGTCCTGCGATCCTCCGGAGGCGACCCCCTTCGGGTCAGTGTTGTCACGGAAACCTATCCCCCCGAAATCAACGGGGTGGCAGTGACGGTGTCGCGTCTGATCGAGCAGTTGCTCTCCAAAGGTCATCAGGTGCAATTGATCCGGCCAAGGCAACCCGCCCGCGAGCCTCGCCTGCAAGACGACGTCTTCACCGAGATTCTCACCCGGGGATTCCCTGTCCCGTGCTACCCCGAGCTGCAGCTCGGCCTCCCGGCGGGACGGCGCCTGACCGCGGAATGGGCCCGCGTCCGACCCGACGTGGTGCACCTGGCCACTCCCGGACCCCTGGCATGGTCGGCCTTGCGAACCGCCAGACGGGCGGCCATTCCTGTCGTGTCGGAATTTCGAACCAACTTCCACACCTACAGCCGCCACTACGGCGTGGGTTGGCTCGGGAAGGCCATTCTCGCCGGACTCAGATCCTTCCACAACCAGACCCTGGGAACCATGGTGCCCACCCATGCCCTCCGCCTCCAATTGGAGGCCGCCGGCTTTCGCTCCCTGACCGTCGTGGCCCGCGGCGTGGATGCCGGCCGGTTCCATCCCCGCCATCGTTCCAATGAGCTTCGCAGGCAGTGGGGTGCCGGACCCGAGACGCTCGTGGTCATTGGGGTTGGGCGGCTTGCCCTGGAAAAAAACCTGGGATTGCTCGCCTCCACATTCAAGAGCATCCGCAACGTGCGTCCGGACTCACGGCTGGTGCTCGTGGGCGATGGGCCCGCCCGTGGGCGCATGGTCCAATGGTGTCCCGAGGCGGTCTTCGCAGGGAAACGGTCTGGCCACGATCTCTCAGCCCATTATGCCTCCGCGGATCTCCTCCTGTTTCCCAGTCTCACCGAAACCTTTGGCAATGTCACCCTCGAGGGCATGGCCAGCGGCCTGGGGGTGGTGGCCTTCGACTATGGTGCGGCCCATGAATTCCTCCAATCCGGCCAGAGTGGTTGGACCGTGCCCTATGGCGATGAAACCGCCTTTCTCCGGATCGCCACAACAGTGGCCGCGGAGTCCGGCGTCCTGAACCGGATCCGTGTCCAGGCACGAAGGGAAATCAGCCATCGTGGTTGGGACGCAATTGTGGAAAAGGTCGAGGACCTTTACCAGAAGGCCCTGAAACAGCAGCCGGGGATGCGTTCATTCCGCGCCATGACGCCCGGAATTCCCAAGGGGCGCCTTACCCCGCCACGCTATCTCACCGGTATCGTCGCCTGGAACTGCAACGCCCGTTGCATCATGTGCGACGGCTCGACGCAGCCGTCTCCCAACTCCCTCGCCTCGTCCGGGATCGAGGGATTCCTCCGTCAGTTTCCCCGCCTGGATGCACTGGATGCGAAACACAATCCTGATGTCGCGAGGTCCTGCACCGCCAGGACCCCGGATGGAGCGGAGGGCCACGAAGCCGGCCTTGCTTCCACGCCCGACGGAATCACCCGGCCGGTTCCTCGCCACCGATCGGCACGGTGCGCCCATGCGTTCCCCCGCCCACCGGCCTCCAATGCAGCCCCTGACTGCAATCAGCCCGTCACGGATGTGTCAGCCGGTAGAATCGAGCCCCCATGCTTGTGGGCAAATTCAAGGTCCTGAAACCGCCCATTGACAAAGTCTGGCGGGGCTCCGCATGCCACGGACCGGATCCGTCCGAATCGCTCCGCTGCAACTGCCATCCGTCGCGATCAAGCCAGAACACCTGATGGGTATCCCCCAGATGGGTGAAATGCAGGTTCATCGGTGGTGCGCTCATAGATCCGCTAAACGCGACCGCATAGTTGGCAGAATAGGCCAGCCAGCTATAACAGATGACGAGATAGTACCCTGTCGCCGACAGCCGGAGATTCTCGACCGATGCCTGCACGCTGCCGGTAGGGTTCGCAACCGACCTGCCATGCGGATCCAGGATCCACATGGCCGGATACCGGGCGGAACTTCCGGCGGTCGGCATTCTCAAATCCACCACATCCCCGGCGGCGCCGTAGAAGAAAAAGCTGTCCACATCCCCGCCGACCAATTCGCCAGACTTGACGCCACCCGGCAGCAGTTCGCCCCCGTCAGGATCTGCCACGTTCGGCCAGGGATGCTTCAACAAAGTGAACCCGGCGCTGTGCTGGGCCGCAACACTACGCATGCCGTAAACAATCCGATGTGTTCCCGTTTTACCAATCCTGATGGCTCCGCCACTTTCGCGATTATAGCCCCAACCAAACCAACGGTTGCCGGTCTCGAACGGCTCCGCCAGCAACAGATCGCCTTCGGGTCGATAAATGGAATATACAGGCGCTGGCTCTCTCTGGTTCAGCTTGAGTGCGACCGCCACAAAGGTTTCTCCGATGGCACCCTCAAACTCCAACATGTCATAGTCACCAGGTGCAATGTCAACCCGAATGGACCTTCCCGGCACAATCTGCGTGCGGCCTTCATCGGCTGTGTTCGCCTTGTTTAGACAGAAGAGCGACAATGCGTACGGGCCTGTCCGGTTCGACATGTCCCGCACCTCGATCGTGTACTCGCCAGAGACGCTGGCAATCAGCTTGGAATCCCACCCGAGGCCGGGACTTGCAGCCTGGGCGAGCCGCGCCCCAGGCCCGGGTGGGCCTGCCGGTGAATACAGCACCACCAAGGGTTCAAGATTGCCACCGACCGCAAGGATCGGAATCAGGAGGCGATCTCCCGCCTCTGCTGAGAAATAGTAGCGATCGCTCTCGCCCAGGGTTCCAATCCCGCCTTGAATCGTCTGTCCATACCGGATCAAGTCCGCCGGTTGCGCCCATGCGCCATGGAGCAAGGCTACGAGGGTGAGAAGGGTCAGCCAGAAGTCTTTCATGGATTGGCAGCGTTCGATCGTTGAGGGGGTAATAGAGGTCACACCGCAGGACGCCGGTTGCACCGTGGCGCTCAAGCCGTTGGGTCACCCTTTCCTGGAGCCCCTCCTGCGCTTCGCATGCCGGTTCCGTCCGATGGGAGGTTCAACAGTCCACCGTGGTTCATTCTCATGGAGTCTCCTGGGCTGTGTGACTTCCGACGTTCCGCCCTTCATGGCTGGCGCTGCAGTCGGTAGAATCGTTCAGGCGCCTCGTGCCGCACCTGCACCGTGTAACGTCCGCCGGATAGCCCCGGCACCTCATCCACCGGTTCCCATAAGCCCTGTTCCAGGACTGACGTGGTCTCCAACTGCCATCGAAAGTCGGATGCCGGCCAGCTGAGTGTCAGCCCCTCGTCTCCCCACCCGAACTCCAGCCTTGGAATCAACGAGGACCGGAACGCGAGATCGGCAACGGTGACTTGGATGTCTTTCGAAGTGCCTCCCACAACTCCGAAGAAGAGTTCCACTTCGGTGCCTGCCACATCCGTCACGTCGATCCACCCGCTCTGCTCTGTCTCCTCGCGACTGATGAACCGCGTTCCCAGCGCAAATCGTCGCGATTCCCCGATGCCCATCACCAGGTCGTCTTCCCCGCCGTCGCCGGCCGCGGTGAATGTAAACGACATCGATGTCGCGTCGGCCGGGATACGCACCGGAAGCCAAACCCAGGCCGGCGGCGCAGCACCCGCGAGACCCGCATGGCGAACCGGCATGCCCTCTCCGCCGCGGCTCCGCAAGGATATCTTTACAGCGTAATTCCCAAGGTCCATCGGTGAGACCTGTCGGAGACGGCTTCGCAGGTTCACGATCGCATTCAATGCGCCGCTCGCCACGGTGCCTGCATCATCGACGAGTTCGATCATTGCCTCTCCCACCACGATGGCCCGGTGGGTGAGCCAGACACCGCCGTCGATCGCCTGCTCACCTAACCAGTTCAACCCTCCCGCCGCCAGGTCGAGCATCGCACCCACCCCATCGATCGCTGCTCCGATGGCCGTGCAGGAGAGCAACCGGGTCGGATCCTTCGAGGCCGGGATGACCCGATCCAAGACGCTCAACATGGGCTGATTCAAAAAGGGATAATGCGGCAGTCGTTCCAAATCGTACTCGGAGCCAAGACAGGGCTCTCTCCACACCTGCCCCCGGTCCACGGCACCCGCACGGTCATCGAACGCGGGCGGTTGAACGCTGGCGGGGTCCAGGGCATGGCGGGCCACCGAGAGTCCCCAGCCAGGCACCACGGGTCGAGCGTGGTTAAACGAATTCTGGTACCATCGCATCGGTTCGGTGTGCAGTTTGTGCAGTTCCTCAAGGACAGACTGCACCGTCCCCTCACCGGCAAGGCCCGCCAGCGCAGGCACAACCTTTCGCTGCAGGATCACGTTCACGCCCTCGGGATGATAGCGGCCGGTCAGCGAGATGTAGTTGTCCAGGAAGTTGAATGCCCTGGGGACCGGATGATCCCACTGGGCCATGCGCCAAAGTTGGTGATGCAGGGTCGTCAACAACCCGTTCCGTTCGGTGATGCGATGCAGGATTCCACCATCGACCAGGCTGGCGATCGCGGCGTCATCGAACAGCATCATCTGGGTGAATCCCGGCGCCCATGGCGGCTCCGGGTCCGCCAGAGTCTGATTCAGATCACCGTGCACCAGGTCTGCGGCATGGCGGTTTACCAAAGTTCCCAGGCTGTGCCCGATGAACTGAATCGGCGATGCGTACCCGTTTCCCAAGGCGCTCCGCAGCGCGAGACCAAGGGCCATTCCTTCCGCCGGGGCACGACTCGTCGGTGGCAAGGGCATTGAATGGACTTTCAGATCACAAGCTCGCGCGCCTTCGTACCAGTCCCACGCCACGAGATTGACCTTGCCGGCGTCCAGTCCGGTTCCCGCCAGGCTACGGGCCATGCTCAACGGCCAGCCTTGGACCCCTTCCTTCGATCCATCTCCCGGCGCTTCCAGGCACATGATCCAACCATGGGTCATCACAATCGTGGGCAGACTCGTGGACAGGCCCGGGGGTGCAGCAGGCCGGTCTTCCAGACCTTCTCCCGGAACCTTCCAACGGTCTCCGTCGAAGACCATCAGCCGCCCCGTGGATCGTGTCGGCGCGGTCCCGCCGGGCACCGCTGGCGCCATCTCGGGGGGTCTCACCTCGGTGGCCGGCAACACCACCTCCGGGTCCAGTCGGAAGTCCTGGCGCACCGATGCCGGGCCGAGATCCAACACCCGGCGCTCCGACCGTCTTCCCGGCGCCGATGCGATCATCTCGTAAACGCCCCCGACCAGTTCGGGCAGTTCATAGCGCCCCAGGAGGTCAGTACGGGTGCCCTGCCGCCAGTTGAAGATCCGGGCTGTGACCTCGGCCTCCGCGATGGGAGAGCCCCCAGAGTCCCGCACCGAGCCGTACACCTTGAGTCGCGGGGCCGACGCGCTCCCGAGGTTCTGAAAATACGCCACAGCAGGCCCCTCCCGGACTCTTGAGGTGGCCGCTCCCGGCTCCGGAGTTTCAATGCGAAGATAGCTCACCGGAATCGTGAGAAGGCCGTCAGGCTGCGCTGGTGACAATGCCTCGACCCGCAGAACGCTGACGATCGGTGACAACGCTGGTTCGGACTTCGGATCTCCATCGACGCCAACGGCGGGATCGGTGCTCGCCGCTTTCGCACGGCCCTCCCAAACGAGGAGATTCCCTACACCCGCCAACGCGATCCAAGCCAGCCAGACGACGACCCTGCCCCGCAACCGCAGGCGCCGCGAACCCGGGTTCCATGGATCGGCATTTCCCGACCGCAATTCCCCGCCTCCGCCTCCCATGACGGCCTCCAATCCCGCCTGTTGACCGGCATTCATTCGCCCTCGCCCAGGGTCACCAGCCGCGTCCTGGCCCACAACAATCCGCTCCCCGGCGGTAGTGGAACCCTGATGTCCGCGTAGCTGCGATCTTCCGTCCCGCGATCGTTCCGACCCGCCACGGTCACTTGCTCGCCGGTCACCGCCGACGTTGCGGTCACCAGGACTTCCGTTCCCAGCGGTAGACCCCGGCACTCAACCGTAACGCGTTGCCCTCCTTCCGACAGAAAGGGCAGGATCACTCCCGGCTTTCCCGGATCGGATCCAGCCGTCTCTTCGACCGCGATCTCCTCCACCTGAGCGATTCGCAGCGACACTCCCAGCGCGTCTGGGGCTGGAAAGACCACGGGTTGAAAGCCACGCGACACAACCCCTCCCAGGCTTCCCCCAAACGCATCGTCGATGCAGTCGATCCGCACGCGGCCGGCGCCTCCGGCTCCCACAGTCGTCGATGGGCCGCCGCCCGCATGGATGATCCCGTTACCTTCCAGCCGATTCGCAACGATGCGCACCGCGCCCCCGGATCCGGAACCGCCTACGACCCGGTTGCCGTGTCCAAAGATCCCATCCCAGAGTTCGCCTGCCCCCCCCCGGGCTTCAATCCTCCCGGTCAACCGCACCCGATCGGCGGCGATCAGGAATGCGCCTCCGCCCCCTCCACCCGCCACGCCGGCGGTGTAAACACCCGTGTGGGTCTGCGACTCCGCCGCCCCGCCACCGCCCGATCCTCCCACAAGCGGCAGCAGGTACTTGGAGCCGTACGGTTCGGGCGGTACCCCATTGGGGCTTGCGTGGAACCCCACGGTGGCGAATGCGCCCCCACTGCTCTCCGGCACCCACCCGCCGTTGGGAAGGACGCCTGCCGGGCCCCCTCCCGGCCCCAGACCCCGGGCGCCGGCATTCCCGCCGCGAAATCCCCCCGGTCCCCCGGGTCCACCGCCACCCTCGATTCCTGCCGTTCCCGACACGTCCACGATCCCCTCGATGACGCACGATCCCTGCACCAGCCAGACCACCGGGGTATTCCTCGCGTTGGGCCGAAACGTCACCATCGCGCCCTCCCGGACATGCACCGCGGCATAGCGATAGATCCCGTCCGGACGCGAATCCATGTCGATCACCAGGTCACGCGTCACCGTCAGCACACCGTCGGATCCGTCGCTTCCGGGATGCACCGTCGCGGCCCGGGCCTCGCCCATCCCCGCCAACCCGGCGACCATCCATCCCACCGTTGCCAGGCGCGCGGGCCATTGGATTCCGTGGAGCTTCATGCATTGCGGTAGTGACCACCCGTTCCATCGCCAGTCCCCCGGAAATCTTGCACGCGCTAGAAAATCGCCTGCCGTACGATAGAACCAACGCATGAAACCGGGCCCGCGAACGGAGGATGGCGCCGCAACCAGGCCGAGTCTCCTCGCCCGGATGCGCAGCGCCGCGGATGCGTCCGGGTGGGAACGCGGCTGGCAGGAGTTCTTCGAAGCCTATCACCCCCTGCTGTTCCGCTTCGCCCGCCGGCAGGGGCTCTCCGAAGGCGAGGCCGACGACCTCGTCCAGGAGGTCGTCATCGGCGTGGCGCGACGCCTTCCCGAATTCCAATACGAGCCCGGCCGGTGCTCCTTCCGGACCTGGCTGTTCCGGGTGGCACGCAACAAGGTCGTGGACCACCACCGCCGGCAGATGCGGGAGCGGCGTCACCTGGTCCGCGACGACCAGCTCCCCTCCATGCCGGACGCCGAAGATCCCGCCACGCTGGCTCCGGATGCATCGTGGGATCTCGAATTCGAGAGCAACCTGCGCCGGGTCGCCCTGGAGCGGGTGTCCCAGCGGGTCCGCCCGATGACCCTGAGGCTCTACCTCCATCACGTGGTGGACGGCCATGATGTGGCCAGCACCGTGGCGCAATTCCGCGATGCCCGCGTTTCTGCCGCCAGTGTTTATGTGGCCAAACACCGCGTTCAGGCCCTTCTGAACCGGGAACTCAACCGACTCCGGGCCGGTCGCTGCGATCCCTGAACCGCAGTCCTCCGCGGACCTGGCCAAAGCAGCCCCAAAGGTCGGGGCTACCCAGGCACCGGTGCATCCCGGAGTCGTGGGTGAGAAGGCAGCGAATCGGAGGGACGAGCTCTGCGAGTCCCCAACACGACGCGCCACACCCCTGCGGCCTCGTGGAACTCGGCCCTCCGAAGCGCCGCATTGCGGAGTTCGCACCTCTCCCCACTACTCCGGGATGCACGCCCCACGCACCCGGTCCCGGTCCCCACCCAACGGCCACGCATGGGTTGCCTCCCGCCTCCTGTTCGCGGAATCCTCGCGACCGCCCTCATGGACCCACCCCCCACGGAACGGCGCAGCGAGCCGCGCCCCAGCGAAGCCGCGCCGTTCATACCCAACCACCGCCTCCTCCGCCGCATCGGGCAGGGTAGCTTTGGCGAAGTCTGGCTCGCCCTCGATGCCCTGGGCAAATGGACCGCCGTCAAGATCGTATATGGAATGGCGTACGGACCGGACGGGACCTTCGAGAGAGAGTTTCGCGGCCTTCGCGACTACGAAGAGCTTGCCCGGCGGGAACGGGGCCTGATGGCCGTCCGCAATGTCGGCGTGGACGTCGCCCATGGCTTCTTTCACTACTCGATGGAACTGGCCGACGATGCCCGAACGCGTGCGCCCCTCCCCAATCCGCCCGCGCACCCGCTCACGGAATCGTCCCGACTTGCTTCGGAATACGTCCCCTGGACCCTGAGCGAGGAACTGCGGCGCCGTGGACAGTGCGCCCCGGAGGACTGTCTCCGCTGGGGAGCCTCGCTCGCCGGCGAGTTGGAATGCCTCCATGCCGGCGGCCTCCTCCACCGGGACATCAAGCCGTCCAACATCGTCTTCATCGACGGCCAGCCGAAACTGGCGGACGTCGGACTGGTCTCCATGGCCGATGCCTCGGTTCGATCCCACGTGGGAACCGCGGGGTTCGTGCCGCTCCATGGCGCCAACGGAATCCCTGGCGATCTCTACGCCCTCGGCAAGGTCCTCTACTGCATGTCCACCGGCCGCCCCGTCGAAGACTTCCCCAGAGATCCCCCGGACCCTGACCCACCCGCAGACTCCCGCGCCGGACGGCATCGAAGCGAACTCCGCGCCATCTGCGACCGCGCCTGCGAACCCCATCCGCGCCTGCGCTACAAAACCGCCACCCGCCTGCGCGAAGATCTCGAACTTCTCCTCGGCAACCGCTCGGTCCTCCGGCTCCGGCGATTCGAATCCCTCTATCGTCGGGCCAGGCTGGTCTCCCTCATCCTGGTTCCAATCCTCGTCCTGGTCCTCGCCGGACTGCTGATGGAGTACCGCCGCGCCCGTGAAGCCGATCGCGCCCGCCTCGCCCAGCTCGAAAATCGCAAGCTCTCCCGAATTCAGGACCGCCGCGCCGGTTGGTCCGCCACCGACTGGCAAAGCGCCCGGGCCGCCGCCCGTCAGCGAGGCGATCCTCTCGTCCTCCGTCAGGCCATCGCCACCCTGTCGGGCATGGACGCCAGCCTGACCTCGCACTGGCGCGGCACCCCGGTCAGTTCGGCGGCCTTCGGGCCGGACGGACGTCTCCTGCTGGCTGGCTACGGCGACGAACCAGCCTGGTTGTTCCAGGAAGACACCACCCGCCACCCCCTGCCCCTCGTCGGTGACGGACGCCCCGCATGGACCCATTCCGGGGACCCCGTCCTTCTCCGGATCGAAGACCAGTCCTTTGTCCTGCGAAACGCCATCTCACGCGAGAGGCTGGGACGTTATCCCTTTCAGCCGGGAGAAGCCGCCGTCAGCGAAACCGGACCGGTCTTTGCGCTGAGTCCGGATGGCGCCCTGGCAGCCGGTTCCCTCTCCCGATCCGGAGGGAGCCGGCTGGTCGTGTGGGAAACCCGGACCGGCCGCGAACGGGGTGTCCTTCCCGAATCCGCCACCGCACTGTCGTTCTCCCCGGACGCCCAATGGTTGGCCGCGGGACAACACTCGGGCTCGATCCTGGTGCTGCGCCTCGATCCCTTCGAGATCGTGTGGCACCTGCCGGCGGCCGTGGCTCCAAGCCCGGTTCAAGCCCTGGCCTTCGGCGAGGATGCCCGTGTCCCCTGGATGACGCCTTCCCACGATTCCCAGCCCTTTTCCCCACGCCGTCCCTGGTTGCTGGCAGCCGGCCATCGCGGCACCGGCATCGTCGTGTGGGATCTGACCTCCGGACTGCCCCGCTCGTTTGCCCGCGGAGCCACATGGGAAGTTACGGCCCTCGCCTGCCTCCCGGACCGGACGACCCTCGCCTCGGCCGGACGAATGGGCGTCCGCTACTGGGACATCGCCACCGGGCAACCCCTCCTCTGGACCCTCGAGAACAGCGGCCGTACCCGGGCGCTGGCCGTCAGCCCTGACGGAACCCGCGTGGTTTCAGGAACCACAGGAGAACATGCCGCTCCCGATGTCTGCCTCTGGGCCATCGAACCTCACCGGGGCATCCAGCGACTGCGCGGCCTCACCGCCTCCGTGCGCCATGTGGACTTCTCCCACAGCGGCCACCGCATCGCAGCCCTCTCGGACGAATGGCGCATCGGGGTCTGGGACATCCCCGATGGACGCTTGCTGCGCCTCTTCGACGTCCCACCCGGCGACTTCGCCGATGGCAGCGGCGTTGCCCTCGATCCCGACGGACTCCGCCTGGCCTATGCCAGAAGCGCCGACGTCACCCTCTTCGACATCGAGTCGGGCCGAGCAACTCGCCAATGGACTCTCCCTCCCGCCAGAGCCTACTCCAGTCGCCTCGCGTTTCGCCCCGACGGCATCCTTGTTCTCGCGCGCGTTCGACTCCCCGAACGGCAGGGCGAACCTCGCCGCTGGGAGATGTACCGACTCGATTCAGACGGAACCCTTCCGATCGTTCCGGACCTGCAACAGACCGACGACACCTATTCGACCAAAGCCCTGACCCTGGACCCCACCACCCAGCGCCTGGTGCTGCTGACCCAGGAGACCGGCCGGTCCAGCGATGGGTTCCGCATCGTCCACACCCAGACCGCAAAGACCCTATGGCGCACCGAATTCGGACGGGAACACGTCTGGCACGTGCTCCGCGTCGATCCCCTGGGCCAATGGGCCGCCGTGCCCGGTTGGCGTCCTGCCCTCAGTACGCGCCTCGTCGCCCTCTCGGATGGCAGCCCCGGCCCCGCCATCGGGGATTGCATCGCTCTGGGGCCCGGCGGAAACGCCTACGCCACTCATCTGGACAATCAGGGTTTCGTCCTGCTGCGCGCCACCATGGGCAAAGCTCCGGACCTGCCCATCGATTCCGACAGCGTCCTGCTTCGGGATAGCTTCCTTTTCTCCAGCGACGGCAACCGCGCGGGCTGGGGTTGCACGGATGGGACCGTCGGCGTCGCCGAGATCGTCCGCGTGAAGGCCCGTTTGGACGAACTCCTGCACCTCCGGCCCCGCCCCCCCCCCTGATCCCCGGCGTGGGTCTGGATCCGAACCGTGAACCCCGCCGCGGGCGGGATTCGGATCGATGGTGCGGCCCGTTCGCATCATCCGTGCAAGCAGGACGTCCGAGCCATTCCCGGCTGTTCGTTCTTGGCCGCAGCCACGCAGTCAGGTCGGGTGTGCTGGCTTGATCGTTTCACTTTTTTTGTAACCGGCTGCCGCGATTCTTTCAGTAGGGGTTGGTGAAACGGGTTGCCGCAGTAACCGAGCGGGTGCGCCTTCTCCGGTCCCACGGGACCCCGACGGACGCCTTCGCTGGCCACACGCGGTCGGACAGCCCGCACCCGGCGGACCGGGTCAGGCGGACGGCGTTTGACGGGATCGCGCACTCCACGGTTGCCGCGGCGGCGCTCCTGCTGGTTTCGATCGCGTCGGTGTCCGCCGAGATTCCCCGTATCGCGGTCGAACTCGATCTTCCGAGCGCGCTCCGGCTTTCCTGGCCAGGCGATGCCGGCGGGGTCGTGCTGGAAGAGTCGGCGGAACTCGGATCCCGTGCCCAATGGGAGCCGGCTTCCCGGTCGCCGAGCCTGATCGGGGGCCGCCATGTCGTCGCCTTGCCCGCTTCGGGGCACGGACGGTATTTCCGTCTGCGCCTCGTCGGTGGTGGATTGACGACCCTCGTCGAAACGTCGCCGGTGGATGGGGAAGACGGAGTGTCGGTGACGCGGGAGTGCCTTCTACGGTTCTCCGGGGCCCTGTCACCGGGCACGATCCTGACGCTCGACCGCTTTCATGCCGAGGCGCTCGGGCGTCGCCTGTTGTCGCGCGTCGAACTGTCATCCGATCGGCGCACGGCGTCACTCTTCTTCCTGGAGAACCTCCCGGCCTCGGCGCAGGTCCATGTCACCTTCGATGCCACGGGCGTGCTGGACGAGCAGGGCTTGGAGGTGGATGCCGATGGCGACGGCGTCCCGGGCGGGGTGGCGCGCCTCCGATTTCGAACCTTCAGCACCACCCCCATCCCGGGCACCGCGATTCACGGTCGCGTGTTCGCCTCGGAACCGGTGCCTGGAGTCGGTCCCGGCGCCTCCGCCACGGTGCGTCCGCTCCAAGGGGTTACCGTCACCGTGGACGGGGCGGAGGAATCGCTGCGGACCACCACCGACGCGACGGGGAAATTCACCCTCGATCCGGCTCCGGCCGGACGGTTCTTTGTCCATGTGGATGGGCGCACCGCGGTGGGCAGTGAGTGGCCAAACGGTGGCTATTACCCGGTGGTGGGCAAGGCGTGGGAGACGTTGGCGGGTCACACCGACAACCTGGCCGGCGGCACCGGGGAGATCTACCTGCCGTGGATCCCCTCCGACGCGCTGCGTGCGGTCAGTGCCACGGAAGACACCGTGGTGACCTTCCCGGAGCACGTTGTGCAAAACAACCCCGCCCTGGCCGGGGTTTCGATCACGATTCCTGCCAATACCCTCTTCGCCAACGACGGCACGCGCGGGGGACGCGTCGGCATCGCCGCGGTTCCCCCCGACCGCCTGCCCGAACCCCTTCCGCCCGGGCTCGCGTTTCCCATTGTGATCACCGTGCAGACCGACGGGCCGAGCAACTTCGATGTTCCTATTCCTGTCCGCTTTCCGAACCTGCCCGATCCGGCCACCGGCGATCGGTTGCCGCCGGGTGCCCGCAGCGCGCTTTGGAGCTTCGATCACGATCTCGGGCGATGGGAGATCCAGGGCCCCATGATCGTCACGACGGATGGCGAATACCTGGAGCCGGAACCCGGGGTTGGGATCCGGCAGCCCGGCTGGCATGGCGTCCAGCCAGGTTCCCAGGGCGTCGGTCCCGAAGGTCCGCCGGCCCCCGACGACTGCCACAGTGGCGGTTCCGGTTGCGGATGCCCGGGTGGACCGAACGGACTGAACAACACTCAACGGGGCCGTGGACGGTGCGTGGTGGGGGGAGGCATGGGGGCGATTCGAGGCTGCCTGCTGAACCCCTTCGGTTGAGCCTCGGCAACGTGCGCGTGGTCGCGGTCGCTGGCAGCCGGATTTATGCCGGGGCCGGGGGAATCGTGCACGTGATCGATGCCGTCTCCGGCATGATCCTGGAGCAGGCGCGAACCGGCAACGAGACGGTGGAAGCCATCGCGATCGAGCGCGACACGCTCGTGGTCCTGACCGGCCGATCGCTTCGCCTCTACCGGGCGGACACACCGAGCGACGGGTTATTGGGAGCGGTTCGTGTGGCGGGCCATGTCGCGCCCCTGGAGTTCGGCAGGAAGCTCTTCGTGGGCGGAGGATTCGCCTATGTCGGTTACTTCACGGGTTACACCATCGTCGATGTTCGGGATCGGGCCGCGCCACGCATCGTCGGCCTCCCACCACGCACCCAGGCGGCCGTGCATGATCTGGCCGCGAACGGCTCCGGATGGCTCGTCATGATCAGCAGCTTCGCCGGACCGCAGAGCCTGATGGTCTCGCTCTACGACGTCTCGAACCCGACCGACGTCACGCGGTTCATCACGTCGTTTCGCACACCCGGAGTGCCGCGGGCCGTCTCGCTCTTCAACGGACTGGCTTATGTGGCCGACAGCCAGGGCCTCCAGGTGGTCAGTTACCTCCAGCCAGACACCCACCGCCAGGCCCCGAGCATCGCGCTTCGTGCCACCTTCCCGCTCGACCCGGCCGTGGCGGACGAAAACTTCGAAGCGATCGTGATGGCTGACATCGCGGACGATGTGCAGGTACGGACCGTTGAGTTCTACCTTGATGGCGGACTTGCCTTCAGCGACGGCAGCTATCCCTTCGAGTTCCGCTTCACGACTCCCGCGATCAGTGCCTCCCGCAGCGAGTTCCGGTTGCGCGTCCGGGCGCTCGACACCGGGGGGAACAGCACCTGGTCACCCGGGTACGAGGTGCGATTGAGTCCGGACAGCACCCCCCCGCGCGTGCGACGCTCCCATCCGGCTCACCAGGCCATCCTGGGCTCGGTCACGTCGTTGACCGCCCTGATGAGCGAGCGCCTCGATCCCGCCTCGGTCGGCCCGGGCTCCGTGCGTTTGAGCGAGGCAGGACCCGACTGGGTGTTCGGGACGGGCGACGACATCGAGGTTCCCGTCGCGCGGGTCGAGTACACGGACGAGACGATGACGTTGACCGCCGCGTTCGCGGATCCGCTTCCGCCCGGACGCTACCGCGTCGAGATCGGACCTGGACTCGCCGACCTGGCAGGCAACTTCATGAGTGAGGCGTTTCGATCCTCGTTCTGGGCCATCCCTGGAGAGGACCTGGACCAGGATGGTGTCCCGGACCATCTCGAACCTGCGATGGGTCTGGATCCCACCAAAGCCGACACCAACGGAAACGGCCTGCTCGATGGCGAGGAGGACTTCGACCGCGACGGCATCCCCAACGCAGTCGAGATCCTGCTGGGCTTCGATCCCACCCAGGCGGATACCGGCAGCACCGGGATTCACGACGGCGAGAAAGATCGGGATGCCGACGGGCTCAGCGATATCGACGAGTTCTGGCTGGGTACCAGCCCTGTCCTGAGGGACACCGACGGCGATGGTTGGTGGGACGAGGCGGAAGTCACCGCCGGCAGCGATCCTCTCGACCCGGCGTCAAGGCCGGCGATGGGGACCGCGGCGCGGCCGTCGGTGGAGCTTGTCCGACCTGAACGGGGTGATTCGGGTGGCCTGGGACGCGGCACGGTGGCGGCCGTGCCGCGGGTGGAGTTGGTCCTGCCGCACCTCGGCGATTCGGGTGACCTCGGACGCAGCACGGTGATGGCTCTGCCGCGGGTGGAACTCGTACTGCCGCACCCCGGCGAGAAGGGGGGTCTCCCGCCGAACACGACGATCGCGCGCCCCCTCCTGCGCCTGGAACCTCGCTGAGACGTGCTTCCCTCACTCCAACTCCATCCCCATTCATGAACATAAGAAACAAGCTCCTCATCCTCATCGCCGCTGTGGTCGGATGGGCCGGTGTCCTCCGCCTTTCGGGGCAGGGATTCGATTCAGGCAGCACCGGTGCCGACGGCGCGCTCACCGTCGCGTCCAACACCGAGATCCCTCTGCCGCCGGACGGGATCCTGAATTACACGAGCGTCCTGATTCCGATCGCTACCCCCTGTACGCCCTCATTCGCCGCCGTGGTTACCCGCCCCACGACGCCCAGGACCTGCTGCACGATTTCTTTCAGGCGCTCATCGAGAAGAGCGACCTCGGCAACGTGACACGGGAAAGAGGCCGGTTTCGCGCCTTCCTCTCGGGCGCCCTCAATCATTTTCTCGCCAATGACTGGCATCGACTCCGGCGCCAGCAGCGAGGCGGACACAAGGCGATCCTGTCCCTCGACTCCCTGCTGCCCGCCGCGGAAGAACGGTTCCTTGCCACCCCCGACGATGGCGTGCCACCCGAGGTGGCCTTCGACCGCGAGTGGGCCGGTGCGCTCCTCCAAAGCGTACTGCGAACCCTCCGTCACGAAGCCCCCAACCCCACCCACTTCGAGGCCATCAAAGGCTTCCTCTCCCGCGAAGGCGGGGGCGAGGCGTATCGTGCCGCGGCTGCCGCGTTGGGCGTAACCGACGGCGTCGTCAAGGTCGCCGTCCACCGCCTCCGCCGACGCTTTCAGGAAGTCCTGCGGCGTCGGATCGCGGAAACCGTGGGACCCGCCGGGGACGTCGAGGACGAACTCCGCCATCTGGTCGAAACGGTCCGAAGTCACCCCGAAACGATGAGGTCATGATCTGCGCGACCTGTGGGCGATCGCTCGGCCACCCCGGGTTCGAGGGCCTCTGTGAAGTCTGCCTCCTGACCTTCGGTTGGATGGGATTCCCGGACCCCGCCAACCCCGGGGACCCGTCCGACGCCCCTCCTTCGGGACGTCCCGGGTTCTGGCGGCGTGTTGGCGACTATGAACTCGGACCCGAGATCGCCCGCGGAGGCATGGGCGTGGTCTATCGGGCCCGGGAGGTGGGATTGGACCGGGAGGTCGCCGTAAAGATGATTCTCGCAGGTCACTGGGCGAGCCCGGAACAGGTTGAGCGCTTCCGCGTCGAGGCACGTGCCAGCGCCCGCCTCGAGCATCCGAACATCGTTCCCATCCTTGCCTTCGGCGAACACGAAGGCTGGCACTTCTATGCCATGAAACTCGTCGAGGGTGGGGACCTCGCCCGCCAGTTGGCGGACGGCCGCTGGCCCGCTTCCACCCGCCCCGAGCAGGAGCGCATCGCGCAGTTCCTCGCCCAGGTCGCCGGAGCCGCGCACTTCGCCCACCAGCGCGGCATTCTTCACCGGGACCTCAAGCCCACCAATTCCGACGGGAATGGGTCCATGCCCGCCCTCCCACCGCCTCGGAACGCCTCGGATCCTGGATTCGCACCAACCCCCTCACCGCCGCTCTGAGTTCCACCCTGGCCCTGGTACTTGTCCTCACCGCCTTCGGGTCCACCGCCCTGGCCTTCCGTCTCCGCGACGCCCGCGACGAGGCCCGCAACACGGCCGCCGAAAGTCATGGCCGACTCGTTCGCATGATGGTCAACACGGGCGTCGCCGCCGCCCGGGCGGATGACCCGGTCTTCGCCCTCCCCTGGCTCGCCAAGGCCCTGCGCGCCGATGCCGGGTCTTCCACCCGCGAGTTCGCCCACCGCACGCGCATCGCGTCCGTGCTCCAGGAGATGCCCGACCTCCGGGCAATCCGCTTCCATCAACGCCTCATTCAACACGCCGCCTTCAGCCCCGACGGCAGCCGGGCCGCCACGGCCAGCTATGACGGCACCGTGCGGGTTTGGGACACCGCTACGGGTGCCGAGATTGGATTGCCGCGCCCGCATGCCAATCCCGGTGCGGGTCTCACCCTGCTCTTCAGGGTGGACTTCAGCCCGGACGGCTCCCGCCTCGTCAGCGCCGGCAATCTCGACGCGCGCCTCTGGGACACCGCCTCCGGCCGCCTGCTGTCCCCTCCCCTTCCCCACGCCAACGAGGTCCGCGTCGCGCGCTTCAGCCCGGATGGATCCCGCATCCTGACGGCCAGTCTTGACCGCACGATCCGTTGTTGGAGTGCCACCACGGGCCAACCCATCGGTGCACCCATGTCCCATGAGGCCGGCATCCTCGTTGCCGACTGGAGCCCGGACGGCCGCCTGATCGTCAGCGGTGGCCGTGATCGAACGGTGTCCGTCTGGGACGCTGCCACAGGGCGGCGTCTGGCCGTCACCCCCCTTCACGAGGGCCTGATCTCCCATGTCGAAGTCGCGCCGACGGGCCGGTACTTCGTCTCGGCCAGCGCCTCCCCAGTCTTCCGCGTATGGCACCTCCCCGACGCCACCCTGGCGGCCACACTGACCGCAGGACGCTCCGTCCGTCAGGCACGCTTTGACCCGACCGGCAGTCACCTCCTGGCCACCGAGTCGGACGGCTCGGCCCGCCTTTGGGATTGGCGTCGAGGTACGGCCGTTCGTTCGATTTCTCACCCCGGCAGCCGCAGTGCCGTCGTCTGGGTGGGATGGTCCGCCAACGGGCGGCGCGTCATGACCGCCACGGCAGAACGCGCGCGCGTCTGGGACATCGAGACGGGCCGCCCCCTCACCCCCCCCGATCCCCCATACCCATATCCTCACCCACGCTGAACTCAGCCTGGACGGCACCAGACTGATGGCTGTGAGCCTCGACGGATCGATCCGCTTGTGGGCCCTGCATGAACCGGCCGGGCGCGCCGAACTGGCGGAGACCCACGCGTGCGGCGACAATGCCCGGTACGCCTTGGTGCGCCTGCCGGCAATCGGTCCTGCCCTGGCCAACCTCCTCTCGGGGACCATCGAATGGCTCCTGCCAGTCGAGACCTTCGTCGAAGCCGATCGCCACGCCTTCGCCCCCACGACCCAACGACTCGTCCTCTACCGCCCCGCCGACGGAACGGTGACGGTCTTCGATCCGGAGCCCGCGACGAATCCTGCTCCCCATGACCCGTATCCACGACTCCGCAAGACTGCCTCCTGGCAGGGACCGCCCCGCAGTCGCACGATCAGTCTGGACACCTTGGGGACCGTCATCTTCCTGTCGGACCCCGGCGGCACCCATGTCCATCGTTACGAGACAACCTCCGGCGACCTCCTCGGGGTTGTCCCCATTCCGGATACCGCCGTTCGGCACATGGCGTTCGCCTCGGATGGACGCCGCCTCCTGACCGTCAGCGACGATGGGGCGGGTCGCATGTGGTGCATGGACACGGCGCAGCCCCTGGTTGAGACCCCTCGTCACGATGACCTGGCCGTCTTCGGCACGTTCGATCCCGACGGCACGCGGTTGGTCACAACCGGCTACGATGGAACCGCACGGGTTTGCGATGCCAGGACGGGCCAACCGCTCGCGCTGCCCCTGCGGCATCGCGGCACGGTCGTGGGTGCGGTCTTCGCTCCCAGCGGACCGCACCTCGCCACTCTCGACAGCGGCCACTCGGTCCGAGTCTGGAACCTTGAATCGGGGCAGGTCGTCTCGCCGCCGCTTCCCCACCCAGCCGGCGTCCGGTACATCGCATTTCTCGGAGAATCCGGAGCACTGCTACTGACGGTGACGGAGGATCTGCGGGCCTGGCTCTGGGAGTTGCCCTCGGGACTGCCTTGGACCCTCGCAGGATCGCCGATCGACTTCGACCCGCCGAACCCCACGGATGCCGGGCACCTCCCTTCGCCGAACGCACTCGCAGCCTTGTGGCAACGACGCCTGGCTTACGATCCTCGATCCCCGGACGAATTGGAACGCAGCGCTCTCCTGTTGACGGGGCACCGGATTGAGGGCGAGGGCAGCCTGGTGCCCGCTGACTTGCGGGATCTGCAGGCGGCCTGGGAGGCAGCATCCGAAACCTTCCAAACCCGCCCATTTCCCACCCGCCGGTGAACCGGATGCCCCTGGACCCCACGGCGGTGCCGGTGAGAAATCGAATGCTCTGAGCCCGGATCGCGGGATGGTGGGGCGAAGCATCCCGACCGAACCCGTTCTGCCGGCAAGCCGCGCACGCCGATGCCCATCCCGCAGAAACGGGTCCAGGCCCGTTCAGGGGTGGAACGATGGCTCCCGCTTCACGTCGCCGCAGGACTCCCCGGTTTCCCTGCCGACAGTATCCTCCTCCATCGCCTCAGCTCCCGACCCACCTCCGTCGTTCCCGGCGACCCCGGTTGTCGCCTCCGGGCCATCGCCCGTCGCAGGTCGAACACCTCCTTCACATCCGGCCCGAACCGCCGCGATACCCCCTGGAAGTCATCCAGCTCCAGGCGGTCCAGCGTCCGGCCCTTGCGTTCAGCCAGGGCCACCACCTCGCCCACCACATGGTGGGCCTCCCGAAATGGCATGCCACGCAACACCAGGTAATCCGCCAGATCCGTCGCCAGCAATTGGGCATCCCCTGCCGCCGCTTCGCACCGATCCGCAACCGCCTCGGTGTTGGCCAGCATCCCCGCCATCAACCGCACACAGGCCCGCACCGTGTCCGCGGTGTCGAACACCCGCTCCTTGTCCTCCTGCAAATCCCGGTTGTACGTCATCGGCAGCCCCTTCAGCAGCGTCAGCAGGGCCATGAGATTCCCCACCACCCGGCCGCTCTTGCCTCGCGTCAGTTCCGCAACATCCGGGTTCTTCTTCTGCGGCATCAACGACGACCCGGTGGTGTAGGCGTCTGCAATTCGTACGAACCCGAACTCGGCGCTCGCCCACAGAATCGAATCCTCCGCCAAACGGCTGAGATGCACGGCCAGCAGTGCCGCAGCCGCACAGAATTCCACCGCGAAGTCCCGGTCACTCACCGCATCCATCGAGTTTCGGGACAGTCGCGCCCTGCCACGCGCGTCCACAAATCCCAACTCCCTGGCCACGAATTCCCGGTCGATCGGGAGGGTCGTTCCCGCCAGCGCTCCGGAGCCGAGCGGACAGACATTCGCCCGCTCCCGGCAGGCGGCCATCCGGTCCCGGTCCCGGGCCACCATCTCGACATACGCCAGAAGATGATGGGCCAGGTACACCGGCTGACCGCGCTGCAGGTGCGTGTATCCCGGCACCAGCACGTCCGCATGACGCCCACCCAGCTCCACCAGGCTCCCCTGGAGCGCCGCGAGTTCGCTGTCCAGCGCCTCGATCTCCTCGCGCAGCCACAAGCGCAGATCGAGGGCCACCTGGTCGTTCCGGGATCGTGCCGTGTGCAACTTGGCCCCGGCCGCCACCCGGCGCGTCAGGGCCGACTCGATGTTCATGTGGACATCCTCGAGATCCCGCCGCCACTCGAATCTTCCCTCGGCAATCTCCCGCCCGATCGCCTCCAACCCGGCCACAATCGCGTCCCGCTCCTCCGCCTCAAGCACCCCGATGCGCGCCAGCATCCGGGCATGGGCGATCGAACCCCGGATGTCCTGGGACCATAGCCGCCAGTCGAACCCCACGGACTCCGAAAACGCCGCCACCTCGGCGGCGGGACCCCTTGAGAACCGCCCGGACCGGGCGACGACGGACGAACGTTTGGTGGCCATGTCAGGCGACGAGTCTGCCGGGACCGGACGGCGTCGGCTATCCCCAGTTCCCATCGCCCCAGTTCCCACCGCGATGCCGCCAGGATTGGCACCGGCCCGCTCTCGCGGCAGCATGGCCCCGTGCGCCGTCTCGCCTCCCTTTCCCTCGCGCTGATCCTCGGCCTGCTGAGCGGCTGCGCGGCTTCCGGCCCTCCCCACAAACTGACCTGGCGGACGCTCTCCCGTGGACTGACCAGCGGCATCAGCGAACCCCGCCGGGTGGTCCTCCATGCGGAGGCGCCGTACCTCCGCCTGTGGGCCGAACATGCCGCCCAGGCCGACCGCGTCGCACTGCCCCCGGCCGTCAACTTCGATCGGGAAATGGTCCTCTTCGTCAGCATGGGCACCCAGCCCACCGGGGGCTACTTCATCGAAATCGTCGATGTCGAATTGCGCGGAGACCAGCTCCGAATCCTCGTCGGAGAACGCCGCCCACAGCCAGGTGCCTTCCAAATCCAGCAACTCACCCAACCGTACCACCTCGTCGCCCTTCCAGCCGTCCACGCCAGGGTCGATTTCCGGGATGTCCGGCCCGCTGGCGTCGCCCTGCGCCGTAACGCCCGACCCGGCGACGAGGGAACTCCTTCCGTCCCGACCCGAACCCCTCGATCCCCGGCCCGCTCACCGCGTGGAGCCAGTTCGGCACCCTGAATCGGCCCCCCCTCCTCAACCGAAAGCCCCGGGTCGAATCCCGGCCCCCGGGTCGCCCATGAAGACGACCCGGTCGGTAAGATCGTTCAGGGCCTGGCGCACCTCGCCGAACGCTTCCGACAGGTCCGCCAGGATCCCGTCCAATTCGTAGCGCGACGCCAGACGATGGTCGCTGGCAGCCTTGAAGCTCGATCGCCCCATGCCCTCGTAATACCCAATCCCCGGCGCGCCACGTCGGTCCGATCGCCATCGGAGGTGCTCAGGGAACAGGCCCGTGACGAACAGAGTGTGGTTCCCCAGGTGCGCCTGGATCAGGAATCGTGTCCGGTCGTCCGCCTTGTCCATCGCCGCCAGCATCTCGAAAACATATCGCATCGGACGCCCTTCAGCGTCCCTCGGCGTCGCGTTGTCGGCATGCGTGAAGCCGACCAGCACCTCCGCCACGTAATCCGCCAGACGCCGATCGTCGATCCCCGCCCTCCGCAACACGTGCCGGACAAGAATGTAGAAGTAGCAGTGCTCCGAAATCGCCGTGCAGCCCGGCAGGTCCCGCAATGCCGCAACCAGCTTCTCCTCATCCAGAATCCGGTCCCGCGTGTCGGCATCGGCCAGCAATCCCAGGAGCGCCCGTTCCTGTCGGTCGTCCCGTCCCAGCACCCGGCTGATGAATTCGAAGTCGGTCGGCGTGAATTGCTGCCTGCAGTTCGGAAGGATAAACTTCATGGCCAGTCCGGGTTTTGTCCTCTGCCAGAGAGAACCGTCCCTTGTCGAGCCCGGATCCCTCACCCCACCCTTGCACAACTTCCCTGCGTTGACATCGGTCGTTTGCCAGCAGTCCTCGAGCCCAATCGCTCCGCGATGACGGCCGGTTCCCCGGCCCTGGCAGCCCCCCTCGACATTCTCCCCCGTGACGGGCACTCTGCTCGCGTGGCGCAGGCCAAACTCGAACAATTGCGGGCGTTGGTTCGTTCCTTCGGCTCGTGCCTCACCGCCTACTCCGGCGGCGTGGATTCCGTCCTCCTCGCCGCCGTCGCCCACCGCGAATTGGGGGATCGCGCCCTCGCCGCCATCGCCGACTCGCCCAGCCTGCCCCGCGCAGAACTCGCCGAAGCCCTCGCCCTCGCCCAACGCCTCGGTTTCGCCGTCCGTGTCGTCCGCACCCGCGAATTCGACAACCCAAACTACCTCGCCAATCCCGAAAACCGCTGCTTCTTCTGCAAACACGCCCTCTTCGAGGTCCTCGCCCCCCTGGCCTCCGCAGAAGGCTTCGCCGTCCTCGCCTACGGCGAAAATGCCAGCGACCTCGGTGACCACCGCCCCGGCGCCAAAGCCGCTTCCGAATTCCAGGTTCGCGCCCCCCTCAAGGAGGTCGGCCTCACCAAGAGCGAGATCCGCGAATTGTCCGCCCTCCTGGGCCTGCCCACCGCCGACAAGCCCCAGCTCGCCTGCCTCTCCTCCCGCATCCCCTACGGTGAGTCCGTCTCCCCCGAAAAACTGCGCATGATCGAGGCCGCCGAGGCTTTCCTCCGCGATCTCGGCTTTCACGACGTCCGGGTCCGTCATCACGAACTCAAGTCAGGCGCCCTCGCCCGCCTCGAACTGGGCTCCGCCGAACTGCCCCGCCTCGTCGTCGGCGACCTCCCCGCCCGCGTCGCCCGGCACCTCGCGGGCCTCGGCTACTCCCAGGTGACCCTCGACCTGCAGGGCTACCGCCGCGGCAGCACCCTCGAGGCCCTCCGCACCCCCCTCCTCCGCAACTTTTCCACCCCCACGGGTTAGGTTCCCCTCACGAAGGTCCGGATGCCGCAGTTCACCTACAAAGCCCGACGCCGCACCGGCGAGGTCGTCCAGGGCGTCCTCGAAGTTGCCGACCGCGCCACCGCCCTCGGCCAGTTGGAACGGCTCGGCCTCTTCCCCGTTGCGGTCCAGACCGCCACCGGCGCCGAACTCCGGAAACAGGCCCAGGCCCGCTCCCCCGGCTCCCCCGCCGCCGGCTGGCTGCCCCCGGCACTCCGGTCCCTCGTCCAGCGCCAGCGCAAACCCAAGCTCCAGGAACTCGCCACCTTTACCCAGCAGCTCGCCAACCTCCTCAAGTCCGGCATGCCCCTCACCGTCGCGCTCAACAGCATGACGCACCTCGAAACCCGGGGCATCCCCTCCGATGTCAGCCGCCAGCTCAAACAGGACGTCATGGAGGGAAAATCCCTCTCCGACGCCATGTCCCGGCAGCCCCGTGTCTTCGCCGACCTCTACGTCAACATGGTCCGCGCCGGCGAACAAAGCGGTGCCCTCGTCGATGTCCTCCGCCGCCTCGGCGCCCACTTCGAACGCTTCGCCGAGGTCCAGTCGAAGTTCGTCTCCGCCCTCATCTACCCCGCCGTCGTCGCCCTCGTCGGCCTGGCCGTGATCGTCTTCTTCATGGCGGTCATGCTCCCCAAGTTCATGACCATCTTCGAGGGCATGGAATCCCGCCTCCCCACCTCGACCCTCATGGTCATGTCGGTCAGCGACATCTTCGCCCAATACTGGTGGCTGATCGGCCTCGTCGCTGTCGCCGGCTGGATCCTCTTCTCCCGGTACCGCGCCACCGACTCCGGACGTCGCACCCTCGACCGCTGGAAACTGTCCGCACCCGTCCTCGGCAAGGTCGTTCGTCTCAATCTCTTCGGACAGTTCTGCCGCACCCTCTCCACCCTGCTGTCCAACGGCGTTCCCGTCCTCACCGCCCTCAAGATCAGCGAGTCCATCATCCCCAATGTCATCCTCAAGGAGGCCATCGCCAAAACCCGCGAGGAGGTCACGGACGGCAAAACCATCGCCCAGCCCCTGGCCCGCTCGAAGGTCTTCCCCCAGCTCATGATCGACCTCATCCGCATCGGCGAAGATACCGGCGATGTCCCCGGCTCCCTCGAAAACCTCGCCGGCACCTACGAAAACGAACTCGCCATTCAGCTCCGCGTCCTCACCAACCTCATCGAGCCCGCCATGATCATCACCATGGCCCTCGGCGTCGGCTTCCTCCTCTTCAGCGTCGTCTCCGCCATGTTCTCGATCACCCAAAACCTCAACATGTGATGCCCGTCCCCCCTTCGATGCCCCGTCCGCATCCCATCGGAGGCCTTCCATTCCCCAGGCCGTCCGCCCCCGGACGCCGCTCCCAAGGGTTCACCCTCCTCGAATTGATGATCGTCATCGGCATGGCCGCCCTGGTCATGGCCATCAGCATCCCGTTCGTCCAACGCACCCTCCGCCGCGATGCCGTCTTTCAGGCTGTCCGCCTCGTCGAGGATGCCTGCCGCAACGCCCGCTCCACCGCCATCTTTCACAACGCCACCGCCGAACTCGTCATCCGTCCCCTCGACAAGTCCGTCAGCGTCCAACCCGGCCAGTCCGCCTTTCCCCGCTTCGCCGCCCCCGACCGCGATCCCTACGACGATTCGCCACCCCCGCCCCGCGGTTACGCCCGCCATGCCGCCAAACCCGTCTCAGGCCACCTCGGCGACGACGTCCATATCGAACTGCTCGACGTCAATTTCACCGAATACCGCGACGCCGAGGAGGCCCGCGTCCGCTTCCATCCCAACGGCACCAGCGACGAGTTCACCATCGTCCTCCGCATCGGCGCCTCCGCCTGGCGCAAGATCTCCCTCGAGATGGTCACCGGCCTCCCCGTCCTCGAAGTGATGCGCTGACCCCCAGCCGCCCCCAATGCGCCTCTCCCCTTCCCACCCGTCCCGATCCCGCACGCCCGGTCGCCGCCGCGGCTTCACCCTCCTCGAAGTCGCCCTCGCCATGGGCCTCCTCTTCGGCGTCACCTTCGTCCTCCTCCAGATCACCTCCACCAACCTCCGTGTGGCCCGCGCCCTCCAGCGCACCACCGTGGACGCCGGCAGCCTCGCCGCCGAACTCACCCTCACCAACCAGCTCGTCGAAGGCATCGAAATGGGCGACTTCGGCGAACTCCATCCCGGCTACGAATGGCGCCGTGAAATCCTCCTCGTCGGCACCAACGGCCTCTTCGAAGCCCGATTCGAGGTCTTCCATCCCCACGATCGCTCCCTCGAATCCGAACTGGTCATCCTCCTCTTCCGACCCGATTCCATCCTGCGCGCCGGCGCCTCCCGTCAATGATCGCCGCCCGCCGTCCATCCGGCGCCTTCACCCTCCTCGAGGTCATGCTGGCCCTCGGCATCCTCATGATGGTGCTCACCGTCATCTACTCCACCTGGATGGCCATCCTCCGCTCCAAGGTCGCCGCCGACAGGGCCGCCCTCCAGGCCCAGCGTTCCCGCATCGCCGTCCGCGCCCTCGAAGACGCCCTCGAAGGCGTCCAGGTCTTCCAGCAGAACCAGCCCTACTACGCCTTCCTCGCGGACACCGGCTCCCAGTTCGCCTTCCTCAGCCTCGCCTCCCGCCTCCCCCAGGCCTTCCCAGGCTCCGGCCTCTTCGGCGACCAAACCCTCCGCCGCGTCACCTTCCAGGTCGAGTCCGGCACCAACGGCCGCCCGCAACTCGTCCTTCGCCAGTACCCCCTCCTCCTCGCCACCAATGTCGTGGACGAAGCCTACCCGATCGTCCTGGCCAGCGATCTCACGGACTTCCTCCTCGAGTTCTGGGACGCCCGCCGCGGCGAATGGCTCTCCGAATGGGTCTATACCAACCAGCTCCCCCCCGTCGTCCGCTTCCTCCTCGGAGTCGGCCAGCGCCCCGATAACCCCTCCCTCCCCCAAACCCTCCAGGTCCGTACCGTCGCCCTCTCCGCCACCCCCGTTCCTTTCGAACTCCAGGGTCGCCCCATGCGCGCCCCCGGCACCCCACCCACCAATCAACCGCCCCCCAACCCCAACGAACCGCCCCCGGGCGGCGATCCCGTCGCCCCATGAGGATCCCCGCCCACCACCGCCCATCCCCCGCCTCCCAACCCGGCGCGCCCCGCCCCCGCCCCGCCGAAGCCGGCATCGCCCTCATCCTCGTCCTCGGCGCCATCGTCGTCCTGACCGCCCTCGTCGCCGGCTTCACCTACTCCATGAAGGTCGAAGCCCGCCTCGCCATGAACAACCGCCACGAGGCCGAAATGGAATGGATGGCCCGTTCCGGCGTCGAACTCGCCCGCTTCATCCTCGCCCAGGAACTCCTCAGCCCCGAAGGCCGCATGTTCGATGCCCTCAACCAGAAATGGGCCGGCGGCGTCGGCAGCCCCACCAACGAAATCCTCGCCGGCATCTCCCTCACCGACAACCAGATCGGACGCGGCCGCTTCGCCCTCTCCATCACCGATCAGGAGCGCCGCTTCAACATCAACAGCGCCGACCAGTTCGTCCTCTCCCAGGCCCTCCTCATGATGAACGTGGACGCCAGCCTCCACGCCACCATCGTCGATTCCATCCTCGACTGGCGCGATCCCGACGATGACCCGCGCCTCAACGGCGCCGAAAGCGACGACTTCTACCTCCGCCTCGATCCCCCCTACTTCGCCAAAAACGGCCCCATCGACGACCTCTCCGAACTCCTCCTCGTCCGCGGCATCACCCCCGAAATCTACTGGGGCTCCGGCTCCACCAACGTCCTCCGCAGCCAGCCCGTTGCCGCCCCCGGCGCCCTCCCCCGCTTCGACGAGGAACCCTACATCGTCCACGGCCTCCGCGACCTCTTCACCGCCGTCTCCGCCCCCCAGGTCAATATCAACACCTGCTCCGCCGAAACCCTCCAGCTCGCCGGCCTCGATCCCCTCGTCGCCCAGTTCGTCCTCGAAGCCCGGCGCGGCCCCGATGGCGTGGACGGTACCGAGGACGATATGCCCTTCCGCAGCACCGCCCAGATCCCCGTCCCCGGCAACGACCCCGCCCTCCGCCAGCAGATCCAGCAGTACTTCACCATCCGCAGCCGTACCTTCGAGGTCATCGTCACCTGCGATATCGGCGGTTATGTCCGCCAGTACCGCGCCCTCCTCGACCGTCGCAGCCAGCGCGATATCGTCGTCCTCTTCCTCCACGCCCTCTGATTTTCAGACAGGCTCCAAGAGGCCGCGCAACGCCGTCAGATTCGCTGTCGCGTCGAACAACGCCCGTATCGGGATCTCGAATCCCTCGATAACCCGCGATCGCACCCGCCCATCCCCCGACTTCACCACCAGCGCGTATCCCCCCTGCCCCAGCACATACTGCTCCAAACTCTCTGCTTCCGGATCGACCAGCCAGTACTCCCGCACGCCGTGCGCCTCGTAGTCGCGAAACTTCACCCCGCGGTCCCGCGACGCCGTCGACTCCGACAAAACCTCCACCGCCAGGTCCGGAATCGGAAGGCGGACCTGCCCGGGCTGCAACCCCGCCGCCTTCTCCGTTCCAAAGTAAATCACATCCGGCATGAAGTCGTTCCGCGGAAAAACGCATAGTCCCTTCTCCCCAAGAACCAACCCCATGCCCCTCGCGTCCACATGGGCGCTCAGCAATCGCTCCAGCCGCGCCCGCACCGCCATGTGCACCACCCGGTCCGGCGAATGCATGACAGTCTCGCCATTGATGAACTCCCACTTCGCCCCGTCCGGCAGTCCCTCGTAAAACCGGCGCCGCCGCTCCCGCTCCGCCGTCAGCCGCGCGTCCAACTCGGCCACAAATTCCGGAAGCGTCGGCAACTCCATCACCTGATCCATCAGCCCCTTCACGCCGTCAGCCTACCCTCCGTCAGGGCTCCCGCAAGAAACCTCGCCCTCCAACCCCGCCTGCACCGCCTGCACCGCCTCACCGCCCGCCGGCCCGTCGCCTCACCGCATCCCCGCCCTCACCCTCCTCCACCACCCGCTCCCCCTCCGCGCGCGGCGGCTGGACCAACGTCGGCGGCGCATTCGTTCGCGCCGCCGCCAGCTGCGCCGCGTATTCCTCCGGTGTCGGCACCCCCCCCCGGGAGATGTACTGGTAAATGTCCGTCGCCGCCTTGGCCCGCTTCACAAATTCGATGATCTCCGCCTGCGTGTAATACGTCCCGTACGTGGACAATGCCACCCGGGACGGCCGCTCCGTGTCCGTGTAATACCCGTACCGGTCGATCCGACCCTTGATCGACGGAATTGCCCGCTCCATCCACTCGGAGATCCGCGTCTGCTCCACATAATTGTCCGCCAGCTGGTCGAACGGCCCGTCGTAATAGTCGTTCCGCAATACGCTGATCTTCCGGATCATCGCCAGCACCTTCCGGCCCCCGTTTGCCTCGTCGTTCCAGAACGCAAAACCCGTCCGCCGGCCCACCACGATGTCCTTCTCCAACGTCGTAAAGGTATCCGGCACCGGCTCCTCCTCGTTCAAGACCCAGAAGAAACAGTTCCGATCCGTGTTGAACATCAGAAAGAACTGGATCCCCGACTCATCGAACGTCCGCATGATGAACGCCTCGTTCGACCGCACCGGAAACCTCTCCGGCGGATCCTGCCGCAGCCGGTGCAAATGAAAGGTCACCGACCGACCGTTGTACCGCACCCGGTACGTGTGCTTGTCCAGCTCCGTGATCGTCAGCCCGTCCGCATCCGTGAAATACTTCGACCGGCTCAGATAACTCCCAGGCGAACTCGGAAATTCCACATACTCCGAGTACCCGAACGACAACACCCCCCGCTCCCTCCGCCCCGCCGGCAGCCGGATGTTCCCCCAGATCTGCATCCCGTCGATGTAGTCGATGAAATAATAGTAGTTCTCCGACGGATAGATGGTCACCTCCTCCGGCAATCGCGAGTACACATGCCAGAAATACGCGTCCACGTCGTTCGGATCGACCCCCTTGCTGTAGTAGCCCTCGTTCCGCCATTGCTGCAGCGACAGGTACGAACCCGTCCCCAGCCCTCCAACACCCTGCGAGGACCCGGGCGCCGCCGCCCGAACCGTCACGCCCCCATTCAGGAGCACCATCAGAAGCCCCCATCCAAGTCCAGTGCGCGTCAGGAAACTCATCTCAAGAGCTTGGTTCAAACGTCATCCTATTGCCCCTCCCGGCTACTCCACAACGATCCGGTAGAAGAATCGCGTCCCGTCCACATTGGCATCCGTGAACACCGCCACCGGCCCGTCCGCCACCACCGAGCCGATCGTCTGCCATCCCTCCGGATCCGCCAGATCCGCCGTGCACTGAATCAAGTACCGGAGTCCCGGCGCCGCCCGCCACCGCAACGCCCGCCCCTCCGTCCTGGGCTCGATCCCCGTCATGCGCAACACATCCTCCGGATCCGCCGGATTCGTCCACACCCGCAGCTCCTCCTCGTTGGTCATGCCATCCCCGTCCGTGTCCTCCGCCGCATTCACCCGTACCCCGGGCCCAAACGCCAGAATCTCCCATGCGTCCGGCAGCCCGTTCCCGTCCAGATCCTCACCCAATCCCGAATCCACCGCCCCATGCACCACCGACCGCAGCGGATGGTGCCCAAGCGACGCCGCCGGCTCATGCACCGCGGAACGCGCCGGATCGTGCTGCAACGAACGGTCCGGGGTGTGCACCTGCTCCGATCGCAGAACATCATGCACCAGCGACTTCAACGGCTCGTGCGCACTCGACACCGCCGCCAAATGCACCGCCGACCGTGCCGGATCATGGCCCTCCGACAACGCCGCACCGTGGCCCGCCGATTCCAGCGGCGCATGCACCGCCGACCGCAGGGCGTCATGCGCCAGCGACCGCTCCGGCGAATGAAACGCCGGGCGCCGCGGATCGTGCATCCCCGACTGCTCCACCGTGTGCAACCCCGATCCTACGCTGTCGTGCCCAAGCGACGCCGCCGGCTCGTGCTGAACCGACTTCAACGCATCGTGCAACCCCGACCCCACCGGGTCGTGATGCCGCGACATCAACACCGAATGCACGTCCGACAACAACGGCTCATGACCCAGGGACGTCCCCGGCAGGTGCAATCCCGATACCGCCGCATCATGCAGCCGCGACGCTTCCGCCCCGTGGTGCACCGACATCAACGGTGAATGCACCACCGATCGCAACACCAGGTGCCGCCCCGATTCCACCGGCTCGTGAATCATCGAACGGACCGCGTCGTGCCGCGCCGAGTCCGCCGCCACGTGCTGCCCGGACCACAACGGATCATGGATCGCCGAGGCCAGCGCATCATGCCCGCGAGACGCCAGGGGCTCATGCACCACCGAGAGCGCCGCATCATGCAACCCGGACAACGCCGCCCCATGCTGGGTCGATCGCGCCACCTCGTGAATCGCCGACCGCAACGGCCCATGCTGCTGCGACAGCGCCGTCGTATGCACCTCCACCGACCGGTCCGGTTCATGCACCCCCGACAGCGCCGCGTCATGCCGCCGCGATCCGTCCGCCTCATGGTGCGCGCTCATCAGTGGCGAATGCACCGCCGACCGCAACGGCTCATGCACCCGGCTGTTCGCCGCCTCATGGATCAGCGAGACCGCCGGATCGTGCGCCGCCGACAGGTCCGGCCGATGCCCCGCAGACCAGAACGGATCGTGAACATCCGATCGCAAGGCCCCGTGCAACTCCGACCGTCCCACCGCATGCACCATCGACACGGCCGGATCGTGCACCACCGAATCCTCGGGGCGATGTGCCACCGACCACAACGGATCGTGCACCACCGACTGCAGGGCATCGTGCCCCGTCGAACGGATCGACGAATGCACCATCGACCGCGCCGGATCATGCACCGCCGAGTCCGTGGCATCATGCCCGCTGGACAGGAATGGAGAATGCAACGCCGACCGCAATGCCGCATGCCCGGCACTCGCCTCCGGCCGGTGGATCATCGAAAGCCCCGGATCGTGCCTGCGCGATTCCGCCACCGCGTGCCCCGCCGATCGCACCGGATCGTGGATCAACGATGTCCACGCATCGTGCATCACCGACCGGTCCGCCCCATGCACCGTCGAAATCGCCGGATCGTGCCCGGCCGAAACCTCCGGCCGGTGCTCCCGGGACCACACCGGATCGTGCAGATCCGATCGCAACGCCCCATGCAATCCGCTCACCTCCGCCCGATGCACCAGCGACACCGAGGGATCATGGACCCTCGATTCGGTGATCAGATGCTGCACCGACCCCACCGGGTGATGGTGCACCGACCGCAGCACGTCGTGCCCCACGGAAACCGAGACACCATGCAGCATCGATCGGGCCGGGTCGTGCGTTGCCGACACCTGCACCGTATGCGCCGAGGACAGGAAGGGAGCATGCAACGCCGAACGCAACGCCCCGTGCTCGGCCGATAGCTCCGGCCGGTGCAACATCGAGATCCCCGGATCATGCACGGCCGATTGCTCCGTTCCATGCACCGAGGACCGCAGCGGATCGTGCAGCAACGACGCAAACACCTCGTGCAACCCCGACCGCTCCGGCGCATGCACCACCGACACCGCCGGGTCGTGCAGCCCCGATGCCTCCGGCCGATGCTCGGCCGACCACACCGGATCGTGGATGTCAGAGGCCAGCGGCCGATGCAGCAGGCTCCGGTCCACCGCGTGCCACACCGACAAACACGGGTCGTGCTGTCCCGGTTCCACCGTCGGAAGCGGCCTTTCCACAAATAGCTCGAACGCGCCCGCCGCCTCGAAGGTATCGCCCGGCCCCGCCGGAACCCGCGAGACCACCGCCAGGACCCGCACCGCCTCCCGCACCCGCATCGACTGATCCCCCAACCCCACGTCCAGCACCAGGTCCAGGAAGGCATTTCCCTTCCCTTCCGCCGTCAGTGGCGGCAAATCGATCCGCCCTGACTGGACGTTCTCCGCCTCCTCGAGAACTCCCGTGCTCCGGCAGAATGGCCAAACCCTCGGAGACCGCACTCGTACCACCACCGGTCCCCACCGCGATTCACCCGCCAATTCAAGCTGCGCCAACTCGATCGGGATCTCGTCCAGCAGGTTCCCGTTGTCATCCGTGACGGCGTTGATCTGCAGCGCCATCAGACTCGCCCCCGCCAGTTGAATCACCTGGGGCGCACCCTCGGGCGGATGCAACTCGATCGTTCCCCGTGTATTCGCCACACCCGACGCCGGACGAACCGTCGTGTCGCTGTCCGTATCTCCAGGCGGCCGCGTGCCCCCGGCATCGGGAACGATCGTCAGCCGGCCCACCCGGAATCCCGTCCTCTCCAACGGCTGCCAGATCGACCGCAGCGGATCGTGCAATCCCGACAAGTCCGCCTGATGTCCCGACGACCACCGGGGATCGTGCCGGACCGAATTCTCCGGGTTGTGCGCCATCGACCACGCCGGATCGTGCCCCCCGGAACTCGCGGCGTCGTGGCGCCCGGACGCGAACGGAGAATGAACCGCCGACCGCAGCGGTTCGTGCCCGGCCGAACGCATTGGCTCATGCACCGCCGAACGGGCCGCATCGTGAATCCGCGACTCCTCCGGCCGGTGCATCCCCGACCAGACCGGATCATGGACCGCCGAACGCAGCGCGTCGTGCTGCAACGAAGCCTCCGGCCGGTGCAGCACCGACCGGACCGCGTCATGCACCTCCGACTCCGCCGGGCGGTGCGTCCGGCTCCATACCGGATCATGCACCAGCGAAAACCGCGGATCGTGCTCCGCCGACCGCTCCGGCTGGTGGACCCGCGATGTCGCCACCTCATGCACCGCCGACCGCGCCGCGTCATGGAGCCGTGATTCGAACGGCGTGTGCAGCAGCGAACGCAACGCCTCATGCGCCGCCGACAACCCGGCTTCATGCTGCATGGACAACGCCGGATCGTGCCCGCGCGAATCCGCCACCGCATGCTGCACCGACATCACCGGAGCATGCAGCGCCGACCGCAGCGGATCGTGCAGCGCCGACAGCCGCGCCTCATGCACCATCGACCGCGCCGCATCGTGAATTCCCGATCGCTCGGGCCGGTGCCGTTCCGACCACACCGGATCGTGCACCGTCGAGGTCAGCGCGTCGTGCAACGCCGACCGCTCCGGCCGGTGCAGCGTCGAGCGGACCGCGTCATGCACCAGCGACGCCGCCGGTTGATGCTCCCCGGACCATACCGGGTCGTGAATCACCGAGGCCCGCGGTTCATGCACGTTCGAGCGCATCGGATGATGCACCGCCGACACCCCCGCGTCATGACGCTCCGACTGCCATGGCGTATGCACCGCCGAACGCACAGGCTCATGCGCCCCCGACCGCGCCGGATCGTGCACCACCGACAACACCGCATCATGAACCCGCGATTCCGCAGCCTCGTGCCGCTCCGACCACACCGGATCGTGAATGTCCGAAATCAGCGGTCGGTGCAGCCGGGAACGATCCGGAACATGCACCGCCGACACCGCCGGATCATGCTCCGCCGAGGCCTCCGGACGATGCTGCCGCGATCGGACCGGATCGTGCACCCTCGAAGCCACCACCTCATGCACCCGGGACTCCGCTGCCCCGTGCACCCGCGATACCACCACATCGTGCTCCCTCGATAGGACAAGATCGTGCAACACCGAGCCGCCCGTCTCGTGCAGCACCGAGCGGATCGCCTCATGCACCGTGGACACCCCCACCCGGTGCACCGCCGAACGTCCCGGCTCGTGGATCGCCGATACCACCGGATCGTGGCCACCCGATCCCGCCGGATCGTGCTCCGCCGACATCAGCACGGAGTGCAGCACCGACGCCACCGGACGATGCAGTCGCGACAGACCCGGATCGTGCAGGTTGGACCGCAATACGTCATGCAACTCCGAGGCCGCAGCCTCGTGCCTGGCCGAACGCACCGGATCGTGGCCCAGCGACCGCAGCGGCTCGTGCGTGCGCGACTCCTCCGGACGATGCAGCACGGAAGCCGCCGGATGATGAATCGCGGACCGCGCCGCATCGTGATCCCGGGAAAACGCCGGATCGTGAAGCGCCGAAATCAGCGGCACATGCACCCGGGAACGGTCCGCCTCGTGAACCGCCGACTTCGCCGGGTCGTGCCATTCGGAGGTCGCCACCGCGTGCACCGCCGATCGAACCGGATCGTGCACCCCCGACAACCCCGCCTCGTGCCGCCGCGATCGCACGGGATCGTGCAACAGCGACGCCAGAGGATCGTGCAGCCGGGAACGCGCCGGCTCGTGCAGATGCGAGGACACCACCTCGTGAACCTCCGACCGCTCCGGCCGGTGCTGCCGCGACCACCATGGATCGTGCACCTCCGACCGCAGCGGCTCATGCACGATCGATTCCTCCACCCGGTGAATCCGTGACACCACCGCATCGTGCGCCCCCGACACCGCAGGCTCATGGGCCGCCGACCGGCCCGCGTCATGGAAGATCGACCGAACCGGCTCATGCACCACCGACAACGCCGGATCATGCCCCAGCGACTGCTCAGGCCTGTGCTCATCCGACATCACCGGCGAATGCAGGAACGATCGCGAAGGAACATGCATCTCCGATCGAACCGGCCGGTGCAGGCTGCTCACCAGGGCATCATGAACCCGCGACCGCACCACCTCATGGTGACCCGACCAGAGCGGATCATGCCCCAGGGAGATCAGCGCCTCGTGCCCTCCCGACAACGTCGGCGCATGCACCACCGACACCGCCGGATCGTGCACCCGCGACACCTCGGGATCATGCTGGTCCGACCACACCGGATCATGAATGTCCGAGGTCAGCGGACGGTGCATTCGCGAACGGTCCGGCACATGCACCGCCGACAACGCCGGATCGTGCGCTTCCGACCGGATCGCGTCGTGCACCCACGACTGCCTCGGATCATGCAACGCGGATCGCAGCACCCCGTGCTCCACCGAATCCTCGATCCGGTGCTGCCTCGAAGCCCCCGGATCGTGCGTCGCCGACGTGCTCGGAACATGCGTCATCGACAGCACCGGATCGTGCTCCGCCGACGGCCCCGGAAGGTGCAACCGCGACAGCACCGGACCATGCAGTGCCGAAAGCAGCGCCTCGTGCAGTCCCGAAAGATCCTGCCGGTGCACCACCGACCGCGCCGGGTCATGCCAGACCGACCGCACCGGATCGTGGCGCCGCGAACGAACCGGGTCATGCACCACCGACCGAAGCGGTTCATGCGCCGCCGATCGCACCGGGTCGTGCAGAATCGAGGCCGCCGCGTCGTGCAGTCGCGAGTCAGCATCGCCGTGCTGCCGCGACCAGTGGATGTCGTGGATCACCGACCGGCGCGGATCGTGACCCGGCGACATGGACGGCTCATGCCACATCGACATCACCGGTGCATGCTGCGCCGACTGCGCCGGCTGATGGGCCGCCGACCGGACCGCGTCGTGCACCACCGAATCCACCGGGTCATGAAGGATCGAACCCAGCACGTCGTGACGCGCCGACACCCCGGGCTGATGCTCCGCCGACAATACCGGCGAATGCAGCACCGACTCCAACGCCCCGTGTATCGCCGACCGCCGCGGATCATGAAGCCGGGATCGTACCACTTCATGGGTCGCCGAGGCTTCCGGCCGGTGTTCCCTCGACCGCAGAACGTCATGCACCACCGACGTGAGGACCCCGTGCTCACGCGATTCCGCCGCCGTGTGGAAGGTGGATTGCACCGGCTCATGCTCGACCGACTGCGCCGGCTCGTGCTGACGTGACCATACCGGATCATGCAGATCCGACCGCAATGGCGCGTGCAGCGACGAATCCGCCACCGTATGGGCCACCGATATCGCCGGATCGTGACGCCGCGATTCGAAGGGGGAATGAATCTCGGATCGCTCCGGACGATGCAGCAGCGACCTCAACACCTCGTGCGTCGCGGAGGCCCTCGGCTCATGCGCTGCCGACCGGGCGGGCTCATGCACGCCCGACGTCGCCGGCACATGGGCCATCGAGAATGTGGCGTCATGCCCCGCGGAGTCCCCTGGCAGATGCTGCGATGACAGGAAGACGGTGTGAAACAGGGACGCCAGCGGCTCGTGCGCCCCCGACCGGCCCGGGTCATGGATCCGGGACCGGAAGACGTCGTGCCGCCGCGAACGCATCGCGTCGTGCTGGTGGGACCCGCGCACGTCATGCAACAGCGATTCCAGCGGGTCATGCATCGCCGAGGCATCCGGTTCGTGAACGATCGAATGGACCGGATCATGCCATTCCGATGCCTCCGGCCGGTGCATTCCCGACCACCACGGATCGTGCACCACCGACCGCAACGGGTCGTGTCCCGCCGAAACGCCGGGCGCATGCACCGCCGACAACGCCGGGTCGTGCTGCGCCGAAACCGCCGTCGCATGCGCCGCCGAACGCGCGATGTCGTGCAGCAGCGAGCGCGCCGGTGCATGGCCGCCCGAAAGCTCAGGACGATGCTCCGCCGACTTCTCCGGCTCATGCACCGCCGACAATGCCGCGCCATGCGTCACGGAGCCTTCCGGCCCATGCGAGGCAGACACCACCGGAGCATGCAGAGTCGAGGCCAGCGGGTCGTGCACCTCCGACCGCTCGACCGCATGCAGCATCGATACGCCCGGCTCGTGCACCGCGGACCGCCCCACCGCGTGATGTTCCGACAGCACCGGACTATGCACCGCCGAGTCGAATACCCGGTGCAGCCGGGATCGCTCCGCATCATGAAAACTCGATCGCTCGGGCGAATGCACCGCCGAGTCCGCCGGCTCGTGCCGCGATGACCACCACACATCGTGCCCCACCGAGGCCAACGGCTCATGCACCGCCGACCGGTCCGGACGATGCACTCCCGACAACGCCGCATCATGGACCGGCACCTCCACCACCGCCTCCGACCGCGCCGGCACATGCAGCAGAGAGCGGACCGGATCGTGCATGGCCGAACGCTCCGGCCGATGGAGCGCCGAACTGCCCGGGTCGTGCCGTTGTGAAAGGTCCGGATCGTGTCCGGCCGATCGCACCGGATCGTGCAGATCCGACTGAAGCGCCTGGTGCGCCGCCGACCGTTCCACCGCGTGAACTCCCGACACCGAGGGATCGTGGACCAGCGAATCCTCAGGCCGATGCTGCGCCGAGCGGGCCGGGGCATGCACTTCCGACCGCGCCGGATCGTGCGTTGCCGAGGTCGCCGGCTGATGAAGCTTGGATCGCGTCGGATCGTGGGCCGTCGAGTCCTCCGGGCGATGACGCTCCGAGCGGAACACATCATGCACCTCCGACCGCAGCGGATCGTGTTGGAGGGATCGATCGGGAAGATGCACCGCGGACCGCGCCGGATCGTGCACCGCCGAATCCTCCGGGCGATGCAGGGCCGATCGATCCGGCCTATGCACCACGGAGCGGATTGCATCGTGCACGACCACCCCCCCATCGGCCGCTAGGACCCCTCCCGGCAAACCCGACACCATGAGAAGGACGCAGCCAGCCCGGAGCAGGGCCGGCAAGGACGCAGCGGATCGCTTCATGGTCACCTCCCTTTCCCAACAGAAACCCTACTGGCTGTCAGTAGTGTCTGTTGGGAATGGGCGGCAGGCTGAACCGACGATCCGGCGCGATCAAGCAGAAACATGCCGCGCCACGAAGCCCCCAATCCGCCATCGCCGCCACTTCGTCACGCCACCAGGGCCAGGATCGACGGCGAATCCGTCGGCACCCACGCCCATGCCGTGGTCGGACTCGGACGCAGCCACGCCTCCCGCAAGCGGGCCAGCTTCTCCTCCACGATCGCCAGGCGCGCCTCCACCCCGCGAAGTTCCTCGCGGCGCGGCCAGATGAACCGATCCGAAATCCACCGCGCATCCCCCGTCGCCCCAATGATCCTCTCCCGCAATCGCAACGCCTCGATCTCCCGTTCCAGTTCCTCCTTGCGACGCCGATCCGTCCGCAACAACTGGACAAACGTCTCCATCGTGATCCGGATGGCCTCGGGAATCTCCTCTTGCGCTTTCATACGTCACGCCTCGGTTCAACGTCGCGACCCTCTCCCCGTGCATTTCGCCCTGAGCCAGATGCTCGCAACACCGATTACATAATCACTCTGCCTAGATCATGACAAGTAGTGAATTTCCGTTATCCACAAAGTCCCCGATCCACCCCGTTCCGTCCCTTGACTTGCTCCCCCGACCCTCCGGAGACTCCGCGCCCCATGTCCGAGCCGAAGGAAAACCCGCTGATGGAAAAGATCGTGTCCCTGTGCAAGCGACGGGGCTTCATCTTCCAATCCTCCGAGATCTACGGAGGCATCAACGGCTTCTGGGACTACGGCCCGCTCGGCGCCGAGTTGAAGCGCAATGTCAAGGACCTCTGGTGGCGCGCCATGACCCGGCTGCGCGATGACGTCGTCGGACTCGAGGCGACCATCATCATGCATCCCCAGATCTGGAAGGCCTCGGGCCATGTGGACACCTTTGCCGACTTCATGCGGGAGTGTCCCATCACCAACAAGCGCGTCCGCGCCGACCAGGTGGACCCCCAATCCGGCCTCCTCCATCGCTTCCGGGGCGCCCGCTCCCCCTCCACGGGCTGGACCACCGACAAGCCCTTCGCCGTCCTCCTCAAACCCAACGAAAAGATCGAGATCGCCCGGCGTCGCGCCCGCGTCTTCTACGGGCTGGCAGGCCCTTGGGACCAGGTCGGGGACAAGTACACGCTCGAACTCCTCGAGGATCCCCCGGAGCCCTTGGAAAACTCGGTCGACTTCCACCCGGAAACCGGCTGCGAACTCACCCCGGCCCGGGCCTTCAACCTGATGTTCAAGACCCACTACGGGCCCGTCGAATCCGACGACAACCTCGCCTACCTGCGGCCGGAAACCGCCCAGGCGATCTTCGCCCAGTTCAAGAACGTCCTCGAAACCTCCCGCCGGAAGATCCCCTTCGGCATTGCCCAGGTCGGCAAGGCCTTCCGCAACGAGGTCACCCCGCGCAACTTCACCTTCCGCTCCCGCGAATTCGAACAAATGGAGCTCGAGTTCTTCATCGCCCCGGATGAAGCCATCGAGGCCATTCATGGCCGCGTCGCCCAGCCTTCCAGCCCCGGCCATCCCGGCTCCCCCCAACCCGACTGGGGCTGGCGCATGTGGCACCAGTACTGGGTCGAGGAACGCATCCGCTTCTACGAATCCATCGGACTCCCCCGCACCCGCCTCGAGGAATACTGGCAGAAGCCCGCGGAACTGGCCCACTACGCCCGCGCCACGGTCGATCTCCTCTACCAGTTTCCCTTCGGCACCCAGGAACTCGAGGGCATCGCCGCCCGCGGCGACTTCGACCTGTCCCAGCACCAGCGCTTCTCCGGCAAACCCATGGGCGTGTTCGACGAGGATCTCCGCGCCGCCTGGTCCAAACTCGATGCCGGGCGCCAGCAGGCCCTCGCCCGCGGCTACCGCGAAGCCCGCCTTGCCTACTTCACCCATGCCGGCCTTTCCCCCGAGGACGCCGCACGCCAGGCCGACGAGGCCGCCGAGGGTCTCGCCCGTGGCCATTACATCCCCCACGTCATCGAACCGTCCGCCGGCGTCGATCGCCTTGTCCTGGCCCTCATCGCCCAGGCCTTCTCCGAAGACGAGGTGCCGGACGACAAGGGCAAACCCGAGATCCGCACCGTCCTCCGATTCCATCCGCGAATCGCCCCGGTCAAGGTCGCCGTCTTCCCCCTCCTGAAGAACAAACCCGATCTCGTCACCAAGGCCCGCCAGGTCCTGGAACTGCTGCGGCCGCACATGTACGCATTCTACGACGACGCCGGCGCCATCGGTCGCCGCTACCGGCGCCAGGACGAAGCCGGGACTCCGTTCGGCGTGACCATCGACTTCGAAACGCTCGGGGAAAAGGGCCCCGATACCGCCGACACCGTCACCGTCCGTGACCGTGATACCTGCACCCAGCAGCGACTCCCCATCGCCGACCTCCTCCCCTGGCTGCTCTCCCGCATCCAGTAGCCGCCGTCTCCCATCCCACGCTGCGAACGCCGGGGCTACGCCACGGCCGCTCCGTTCCGAAGGTAGTCCAGGTACCCGATCAGCCGCTCCCGCATCTCGCGCCGCGGCACCAGGGCATCGATCAGCCCGTGCTCGATCAGAAACTCCGCCGTCTGGAACCCCGGCGGCAGATCCGCCTGTGTCGTTGCCTCGATCACCCGCGGCCCCGCAAATCCGATCATCGCCCCCGGTTCGGCCAGAATCAGGTCTCCAAGACTGGCGTAACTGGCCATCACTCCCGCGGTCGTCGGGTGCGTCAGCACGCTGATGTAGGGAAGTCCCGCCGCCCCGTGATACGCCAGCGCCCCGCTGGTCTTGGCCATCTGCATGAGGCTGAACATCCCCTCGTACATCCTCGCGCCACCACTGGTGGACAAGATGACCACCGGGAGACGCCGGTCCGTGCCGGCTTCAATGAGGCGGGTCAGTTTCTCCCCCACCACCGCCCCCATCGACCCCCCCAGGAACGAAAAGTCCATCACCCCCAACGCCACCCGGTGCGGCCCCATCAGGCCCACCCCCGTCACCACCGCATCGCTCAGCCCCGTCCTCGTGTAATTGGCCTCAAGCTTCGACTCGTAGGTCGCCGCGCCGGAGAACCGCAGGATATCCACGCTCGCCAGATCCGCATCCATCTCCTGGAACGAACACGTCTCCACCAGCGCGTGAATCCGCTCCCTCGCCCCGATCGGAAAATGATGCTGGCACCGCGGACACACCTTCAGGTTCTCGTCCAGCTCCCGGTCGAAGATCATCGACGCGCACTTCGGGCACTTCGTCCACAGCCCTTCCGGAATCTCCTTCTTCCGCGGTCGTCCCGCCGCCATCTTGGGCTTTCGGAAAAACGCCGTGTCGCTGGGCACCGCCGGCGGACTGAAGGTCGGATCGAATTTCTCCATCGCCGGCCGTCGCCTGGGGAATCGCTCTTGGCTCATGATCGATTGTTCCTGCATCCGCTCCTGCGCCTGTTCCTGCGCCTGTTCCTGCATTCGGCCGCTCCGCTCCAGGTCACGGCTCCATCACCCCGCGGGCCACCGTCCACACCCCCACCCGCTCCGCCCCGGCCCGCCGGAGCGCCCGGGCCACCCCGCTGGTCGTCGCCCCGGTCGTCAGCACGTCGTCCACCACCAGCACCCGCCCGCCGATCGGCCCCGCCCCGGCCCGCACCGCAAAGGAACCGCCCACATTCTGAACCCGCTCCCTCCGGTCAAGCAAGGCTTGCGTCCGGGTCGCCCGCGTCCGCTCCACCCACCGCGTCCGCAACGGTATCCCCGTCGCCCGCGCCAGCCTCGCGCCCAACCGTTCCGCCTGGTTGAACTCCCGCTCCCGCAATCGCAACGGATGCAGCGGCACCGGCACGATCGCATCCCAATCCTCCCTCCTCACCCGCGGCAATGCCTCCCTCAATAACAGCCCCGCCAGAAACGGCTCAAACCACACCGCCCCCCGGTACTTGTAACGGTGAACGACATCCAGCAGGAAGGGCGTCGCCACCACCGCCGCTCGTGCCGCCTCGAAATGAAGCTCCATCTCCCCGCAATTCCCACACTCGAACGTCCCGGTCACCACCCCCTCATAGGGAAGTCCGCACCGCTCGCAATACGTCCCGCCCACCCATCTCACATGACCCGGACCTCCCGCGCATTCCGCACAGACATACCCCTCGTCGCGCCCCGCCTCCCCTTCCCCGCAAATGCCGCAGACATCCGGATACACCAGGGACAACGCCGCCTCGATCCAGTCCATCGCCCCAAGTGCCCGCCGCGTCTCACCCACGGGAATCCTCGGATTGTACAACTCTCCTCATGTCCTCCCATCGCCACCCGCAGCCCGGCGCCAGCGGTTCGTCCCCAGCGGTTCGTCCCCAGCGGTTCGTCCCCAGCAGTTCGTCGCCGGTGAATCGTCGCCGGTGAATCGTCGCCGGCCGGGTCGCACCTCACGCACGTCGCGAGGCTGCGGGTCAGTTATTCACCCGGTTTTTCTCCTCCCGATACTTCGCCCATCGCGCCTTCGCCGCCTCCGCAATCCGCGCCTTCGCCGCCGGACTCATCTGACGACGCTTCCGAGGCCCCATTCCTGCCGCCCTGACCCCGCGGGCAGGCCGCCCGCGCCGTGCCTTCCCGCCGCCCCCACCCTCCCCCCCGAACAATCCCGCCAGCTCCGCCTGGAGTGCCTCGATCTCCTGAATGATCTGTCCCGCCCGTTGAAGAGTCTCTGCGCTCGGAATCATGTCGAGAAGTTTCCTTTCGAAATTTGAACGCTACACAGACGCTACTCGGGGTCAATGGCAAAGACTGTCTTCAAGTCACTCCCGCCTGTGCCCGCAAAAAACCAGTGGTTCACCACGCCTTCGCGTGTTACTCCGCCCCCGGAAATGGCGGAGATTTGCACTGTGGCCGGAGACGCTCTGGATTTGGAACCGCGACCGTTCGGACCGTACCGACTGGAGGAACTCATCAATCGCGGGGGCTTCTCCGAGGTCTGGCTGGCCCGCGATTCGAATCGTCGTTCCCTGGCCATCCGGCGCCTGGTCAACACCTCGATGTTCCACTTCACCGAACGGAGCCGGTTCGGCCGCGGCTGCGAGATCCTCCGCCAACTCCAGGGCAACGACCTCATCATCGGTTACCTCCATCACGGGCGCATCGAGGGCTGCCCCTACCTCGCGATGGAGTACGTCGAGGCCTCCAACCTCAAACTCATCCTCGCCCGCTGTGATGACCTGCTCCAGGAATACCTCGGCAATATTCTCATCGACAGCGCCCGTGCCCTCGAACATGTCCACGACTCCGGGTACATGCACCTCGACTTCAAACCCGAGAACCTCCTGGTCACCCGCAACGCCAATATCAAACTCATCGATTTCGACCTCGCCCAACCCCGTCCCGACCAGCCCCGCAAAGCCTCCCGCAACCCCGGAACCCCGGCCTACATGGCCCCCGAGCAACTGCAGCGCCTTCCCTACGATCATCGGGTGGATATCTTCGCCTTCGGCGTCATGGCCTACGAACTCCTCACCCTCGAGAAACCCTTCCCGGGAGAATCCCCCGACGAGATCCTCCGGCGGCAACTCCACCGTTCCGACTTCCGCGTCCCCCGCGACATCAATCCGAACATCCCGCCCGCCCTCGAACGCATCGTCCTCAAATGCCTCGAACGGGATCCCGGCCAGCGCTACCCCTTCCTGAGCATCGTCGTCCGCGATCTCGAACGAGCCCTGTACGTCTGAGCCGGCGCCTGTCCCACGCACCTGTCCCCCAGCCGCCGCCCGCTTCACACGCTCCCGGCCAACCGACCCGCTTCCGGACCCTCCAAGCCGCCGCTTCCTGCCCCCGTCAGGGCCGCGTCCCCATCCTTCCACACCGGCTCCAGCCCCAGCGCCGCCAGCACCCCGGCCACCTCTCCCGCCGGCCGTTCATCCGCAATCTCGAACTGCCCCGTCGCCCCCGTCCTCCGTCCCGCCCCAGGCTCCCCTTCCCCCTCGCGAACCGCCACCCTCCGCCCGCGTTCGGTATAGTGCACCTTGTCCCGGCCCACACCCGTGTACCCGCCCGGCTCCGTGTGGCTCCCGGCGCTCATCAGGGTAATGCCCAGGGGAACCAATCCATCCCGCAACCGCGCCGGTTCCCGGGTCGATAACACCAATCCCACATCCGGCAGAAGGATCCGAAACGCGGTCACCAATTGCACCAGCTCCCGGTCTCCCAAAGGCCGCTCCGGCGTGTAGCCCCCGGCGCACGGACGCAACCGCGGCAGTGAGATCGTGATCTGTGCCTTCCAACAGTTCCGCAACAGCCACAACGCATGCGCCGCCACGGCCAGGGCCTCGGTCCGCCAGTCGGCCAATCCAAACAGCGCCCCGATGCCCAGCCTCCGGAACCCGGCCTGGTACGCCCGTTCCGGCGTGGCCAGGCGCCACTCGAAGTCCTTCTTCGGTCCCAAAGTGTGAACCGAGGCATACCGTTCGCGATCGTACGTCTCCTGGTACACCACCAGCCCTTCCGCTCCCGCCCCCACCAGCGGCCGATATTCGTCCGCCTCCATCGGCCCCACCTCCAGCGACACTCCCGGCACCAGCTTCGCAACGGCCCCCACGCACGCCTCCAGATACCCTTCCGACACAAACCGCGGATGCTCCCCGGCCACCAGCAGGATCTGACGGAATCCCTGGTCCCGAAGGGCCCGCACCTCGTGCGCCACCTCCTCCACGCTGAGCGTGACGCGCAGAATCGCATTATCCCGCGAGAAGCCGCAGTAGGCGCAGTTGTTGATGCACTCGTTCGACAGGTACACCGGCGCAAAGAGTCGGATCACCCGCCCGAACCGGCGCCGCGTCAGGGCCTGCGACCGCTGCGCCATCGCCTCCAGACACTCCGCCGCAGCCGGCGACAGCAACCGCGCAAACTCCCCCAACCCCAGTCCCTCCCCCCGGGCCAGCAGGGCGCGCACCGCCTCGGGACGGGTGCCCTCCGCCTCCGTCACCCACCGCCGCAGCGGCAATTCCCGGAATACGTCGAGAAATGGCATGCTCTGCCCCTCAGAATCCCAGCCGGGCCAGGACCTTCTCCAGCTCCACCTGGAAATCGCCGACATCCGCCGCCGAGGGCTGGTACCCCGGCGTCTTCGGGATCACCCCCAGCCTGCCATACTGATCGAGCTGCCACTCGGCTCCCTTCCCGTCCCGAAATGTCACCTTCCCGCTCGCCAGCGCCCCAGGCCGCGCCAGATCGTCCACCGTCACCGTCACCCGCCCGGGCGCCCCGCCCGTCGCCGCCCCTTCCGCGCCCCCGCCAACCAGCAGACCGGCTCCTCCCGCAGAGGTTCCGGTGCTCCCTCCCGCCTTGCCCCCCGCAGTTCCACCCCCGGTCGCAACAGCCGGAGCCGGAGCCGGCGCAACCGGCTTGGGATCCCGTGGCCGCAATTGCAGGTCGTCCAGCAGCATCCGGGCCTCCATGTAGGTCAGCCGGATCCCCAGTTCGTCGCCCAGCCGCGTTTGGATGTCGGCCACCTTCAGTCCCTGGTCGATCCATTCCCGCACCCGGGCCGCTTGTGTGTCGTCGAGCTTCATGTCGAGGAATACCGCCGCGCCCTTTATTGGCGCCGCCGCCGTCTTTTTCAATCCTGCGCCGTTCCCATCGCTGACGAGCTGTGCATCCCGGAGTTGTGGGTGAGGAGGCAGCGAATCGGAGGGACGAGCTCTGCGAGTCCTCAATCCAACGCTCCACACCGTTGCGGCCTCGTGGAACTCGGCCCTCCGAAGCACCGCTTGGCGGAGTTCCCCTCGTCCTATCCCTCGCCCGATCGCATCTCCGACAACATGGAGATTCGCCCCCGCCCGCCCCCCCGGCATGCCTCCCTTGACGTGCGGGGCCCCGGACTCCCAGCTTCCTGTCCCCGAAGCATGAACCGCCTCGTCCGACCCCGCTGCTCCGTAACGGTCTCCCTCGTACCGGAAGCCCGCGGCGGTCCGTTCATCTTTCACGGCGACCTGGACGTCGCCTGCGCCCGGGCGGCGGAGCTGGGATTCCACGCCATCGAACTCTTCCCGCCCGGCGCGGATGCCCTAGACGCCCGTCTGCTCCGTCAGGTGCTGCACCGCAACCGCCTCGCCCTCGCCGCCGTCGGCACCGGCGCCGGTTGGGTGACCCAGGGACTGTCCCTGACCGACCCCGACCCTGCGCAGCGCACCCGCGCCCAGGCGTACGTCGCCTCGATCGTGGATTTTGCCGGGGCGTTCGGTGCGCCGGCCATTCTCGGCTCGATGCAGGGCCGGGCCCTGGGCGAAGTGACCCGCGGCCAGGCCCTCGAATGGCTGGCTCAGGCGCTCGAACAACTCGCCCCCCGCGCCCATGCCCACGGCCAGCCTTTCCTCCTCGAACCCCTCAACCGCTACGAATCCAATCTCCTCAACACCGTCGAGCAGGCCCTCACCTTCCTGGCCACCCTACACTCCCGCAATGTCCGGATCCTCGCGGACCTCTTTCACATGAACATCGAGGAAACGTCCATCCCGGCCGCCCTCGAACGGGCCGGCGAGATCCTCGGGCACGTCCACTTCGCCGACAGCAACCGGACCGCCGTCGGCGGCGGGCACACCGCCATGGCCCCCATCATCGAGGCCCTGCGCGCGGTCGGCTACCGTGGCTACCTCTCCGCCGAGGTCTTCCCCCTGCCCTCCCCGGAGGAGGCCGCCCGACAGACCATCGAAAGTTTCCGTCGCTGGTTCGTCGCGTCCGGCTAGCCCCGCTCCGTCCTGCCGCCGTCCGTCCTCTCGAACGCCCGGTCGAGCAACGCCGCCTGCTCCTTCTTGTGCGCGTTGTTCGAGCCGGTCGCCGGACTCGCCGAAGCCGGGCGGCTCACGTAGCTCAAAGGAAACCGCCGCAACAGCCGGTTGCCCCACTGTCCCTTCAGGAACCGCAACGCCCCCATGTTGCCGGGCTCCTCCTGCACCCACCGGACCACCGTGCCCCGCTCGTACCCCTGCATCGCCTCCTGCAGGGCCGCCTCGTCCATCGGGTAAATCTGCTCCAATCGCACGATCGCCACATCGCCGCGCCCCTGTTCCTTCCTCCTCTCGACCAGCTCGTAATAGATCTTTCCGCTGCACAGCAGCACCGTCCGCACTTCCGATGGCGCCACCTCGGTGTCCCCCAGCACCCTCCGGAATCCCCCCCCGCTCAACTCCTCCCGCGCGGACACGCACCCCGGATGCCGCAACAGGCTCTTCGGCGTCATCACCACCAGCGGCTTGCGCCAGTTCCGCAGGACCTGGCGCCGCAGCAGATGGAAATACTGGGCGGGCGTGGTCGGGTAACACACCTGGATGTTGTCCTCGGCCGCCAGCGCCAGAAACCGCTCCAGACGCGCGCTCGAATGTTCCGGCCCCTGCCCCTCGAACCCGTGCGGCAGCAGCAGCACCAGCCCCGACAACCGCCGCCACTTGTCCTCTGCACTCACAATGAACTGATCGATGATCACCTGGGCCACGTTCGCAAAATCCCCGAACTGCGCCTCCCACAGCACCAGCCCGTCCGGCATGTCCAGACTGTACCCGTAGTCAAAACCCAGCACCCCGATCTCGCTCAGCGGGCTGTTCACCACCCCAAACGCCGCCTGCCCGGGACCCAGCTCCCTCAACGGTGTCCAGGTCGCCCCCGTCTCGATGTCGTGCAATACCGCGTGCCGATGGCTGAAGGTCCCCCGCGCCGCGTCCTGACCCGACAACCGCACCCGCCGCCCCGCCGCCAGCAGGCTCGCAAAAGCCAGCGCCTCGGCTGCCGCCCAGTCCAGACCCTGCCGGCCCGCCGCCATCTCCCGCCGCCCCTCCAACACCTTCACCACCTTCGGATGCGCCCGGAATCCCTCCGGCAGTTCCGTCTGCCTCGCCAGCCACCGTTCCACCTCCTCCACCGGAATCCCGGTCTCCCCGTCCGGAACGTCGCTCTCCCGGCCGCCCACGTACCGGCTCCGCGCCCAAATCCCCAGCAGACGCTCCGCCGGTGGCTGGTACCGCTCGCTGGTCGCCTCCCCCAATTCATCCTCCAACCGGCGCCGGCACTGCTCCGCAACCTGGTCCGCTTCCTCCCGCGTCACGCCCCCCAGCTTCAAGAGATGGTCCAGATACCCTTCCCGCACCGTCTTGCGCCGGGCAATCGTCCGGTACAGCAACGGCTGGGTGAACGCCGGCTCGTCCGTTTCGTTGTGGCCCAACCGCCGGTACCCGTACATGTCGATGAACACGTCCCGCTGAAACGCCGCCCGGAAATCCAGCGCCAGCCGCAAACACAGCGCAACCGCCTCCGGATCCTCCCCGTTCACGTGGAAAATCGGCGACTGCAGCATCTTCGCCACGTCCGTCGCGTAGGCACAGGATCGCGCCTCCCGCGGGCTGGTGGTGAATCCGATCTGGTTGTTCACGATGATGTGCAGCGTCCCGCCCACCCGGTAGCCGTCAAGCTGGCTCAGGTTCAGCGTCTCCTGCACCACCCCCTCCCCCGCAAACGCCGCATCCCCGTGGATCAGCAGCCCCATGCAGCTCCGTCGCCCCGTGTCCCCCACCCGGTCCTGCTTGGCCCGCACCCGCCCCAGCACCACCGGATTCACAAACTCGAGATGGCTCGGATTGAAGCACAGGGACAGATGCACCCGCCGCCCCGTGGTGGTGATCCAGTCGTTGCTGTGCCCCAGGTGATACTTCACGTCGCCCCGCCCGATGTAGAGATCCGGATCCTTGTCCGCGAACTCCCGGAAGATCTCCTTCGGACTCTTCCCGAGAATGTTGGCCAGCACATTCAACCGGCCCCGATGCGCCATCCCCAACACGATCTCCGCCACCCCCTGCGCCGCCGACTTCTCGATCGCCAGGTCCAGCAGCGGAATCAGCGTCTCCGACCCCTCCAGCGAAAAACTCTTGGCCCCGATGAACTTCCTCCGGATGAACTCCTCGAACATCACCGCATCCGTCAACCGCGTCAGAATCCGAAGCTGCTCGTCCTTCGACAACTGCATCCGCGTCTCGATCGGCTCGAGATGCCGCTGCAGCCAGCGGCGCACCTCGATGTCGTCGATGTGCATGTACTCCACCCCCACACTCCCGCAGTACGTGTCCCGCAGCCGCTGATGCAGTTCCCGCAACGGCATCTGCCGCCCGTTCTGAAACGTCCGGCACGACACCATCCGGTCCAGTTCCGCCTCGGAGAAATGAAAGTATGCCAGCCCCAGCTCCTCCGGCATCCGTGCCTTCTCCTGGTCCCGCCGCTCGTCGTGCAGCGGATCGAACCGCGCCACCACATGGCCCCGCACCCGGTGGTTCCGGATCATCTGCCCCACCCGGTCCTGAAACCCCGTCGCCTTGATGTCCTCCACCACCGTCTCGTCCGCCCCCCTCCCCACCCGGCCCGTCACCCGGTCGCCCTGCGCCGGTCCGGCCGGGTGAAACAGCCCGCGCGGCCCGATCGAAGGCCCCGTCCCCGCGCCCGTCGGCCACGCCTCGCCGTTCCCACCCTGACGGAAGTACGCCTGCCACTCCGGCGACACCGAGTCCGGATCGGATCGAAACACCTCAAAGAGCTCCTCGATATACGCGACATTCACCAGGTTCCCCGCGGACAACGCTTCATTCATGGCCGTGCACCGCCCGCAGGCTGACCGCACCAGCGCCCCTGTCAAACCCACGCGCCTCCCCGTCCCTTGCGCAATCCGCCCTTCCCGGCCCACATTGCCGGCGTCCGGTCGCTGCACCCCACATCCCTATCCCCATCCCAACCCCGCCCAAGCCTCCCAGGACCTCCTCCCATCCGCCCGATCCGATCATGAACCGCGGTTCTCCAGCCGATTCCAACCTTCCCCCGGTCATCGACGTCGAAATCGTCGCCCGCGATGGCGGCAATCCCCTCACCCCTGACGAACTCGCCGAACTGCGCTGGGCCCGGCACCTCCTCAGCCGGCCCGGCGTCGCCATCCGCCTCGCCAACATCGTCGGCGCCCCCATCGAAAAGGGCCTTCGCCTCCTCCCCCCCTCCGCCGCCCGCGTCGTCCATCGCGCCACCCGCCTCGCCCTCTCCCATGCCCTCCGCATCGCCGTCCACTCGCTCCCGGACACGCCGGTGCCCACCCCAAGAAACCGCTTCCATCGCTGGCTCGTCGGGGCGTCCGGCGCGGTCGGAGGCGCCTTCGGCCTGGGCGCCCTCGCCGTCGAACTGCCCGTCTCCACCACCCTGATCCTGCGCTCCATCGCCCAGATCGCCGCCAGCCAGGGCCACAGGCTCAGTGCCCTCGAAACCCGTCTCGCCTGCCTCGAAGTCTTCGCCCTCGGCGGCGACACCACCGCCGACAATGCCGCCGAAACCTCCTACTGGGCCGTCCGGGCCGCGCTTGGCCGCCTCGTCACCGAGGCCGCCAGCTCCCTCGCCGGCCGGGCCGCCTCCCTCGATGCCACCCCGGCCGCCGTGCGCCTCGTGGCCGCCGTCTCCGCCCGGTTCGGCCTCGTCGTCTCCGAACAGGTCGCCGCCAAGGCCGTTCCAGTCGTCGGTGCCGCCGCCGGCGCCGCCATCAACGTCGCCTTCATGAACCACTTCCAACTCATGGCCGAAGGTCACTTCATCGTCCGCCGCCTCGAACGCCAGTACGGCACCGAAACCGTCCGCCAGGCCTACGAATCCCTCTCCCAATCGTCCGACTCTTGAACCCTCCCCAGATGCCCGCCCGGGATCGCCTCCCCATCCACGCCTGCACCCGCGACCAGCTCGCCGACCGCCTCCGCGATTGGAACCAACCCGCCTGGCGCACCGATCAACTCCTCGACTGGCTCTACGCCAAACGCGCCTCCAACTGGTCCGATCTCAGCAACCTCCCCCGCACCCTCCGCTCCCGGCTTGCCGAGTCGTTCGACCTGTCCCTCCCCACCCTCGCCCGGCTCCAGGGTTCCGCCGATGCCACCCGCAAGTTCCTCTGGCGCCTTCAGGACGGTGCCCTCATCGAAAGCGTCCTCATCCCCGCCAATCCCGCCCTCTATGGCGACCGCGCCGACCGCCACACCCTCTGCGTCTCCACCCAGGTCGGCTGCGCCTACGGCTGCCGCTTCTGCGCCAGCGGCCTCGACGGATGGAAACGCAACCTCGGCCCCGACGAAATCGTCGGCCAGGTCCTCGCCGTCGAACGCTGGCACCGCTCCACCCCAACACCCACCCCCGCCGCCCCACCCCATCCCCCACCCTCCCGGTCCGCCCGGCTCATCGACAACCTCGTCATCATGGGCATGGGCGAACCCCTCGCCAATTACTCCGCCCTCCTCGCCGCCCTCCGCACCCTCAATGCCCCCTGGGGTGCCGCCATCGGCGCCCGCAAAATCACCGTCTCCACCAGCGGACTCGCCCCCCGCATCCGCCAGCTCGCCGCCGAACCCGAACAGTTCCGCCTCGCCATCTCCCTCCACGGCGCCACCGACGCCGTCCGCCAGCGCATCATGCCGGTCAATCGCAAATATCCCCTCCAGGAACTGACCGCCGCCTGCGAGGAATACCTTCGCCACAAGGGACGCATGATCACCCTCGAATACATCCTCCTCGTCGGGGTCAACGACGACCTCGCCCAGGTCCCGCCCCTCGCCGCCCTCGCCCGGCGCCTCCACGCCAAGGTCAATCTCATCCCCTACAACACGGTCGAAGGACTGCCCTGGTCACGCCCCGACGACGCCCATTGCCAGGCCTTCGCCTCCCTCCTCGATCGTGCCGGCATCCCCACCACCCTCCGCCTCGAAAAAGGCCACGACATCGCCGCCGCCTGCGGTCAACTCCGGCTCCAGACCGAGCGTGAGTCCGCCTGAGCGTCGTCCGTCGCCGGGCCGCCAATCTCGGTCCCGTGCATCCCGGAGTTGTGGGTGGAGGCGCGAACTTCGCGATGCATCGCCTCGGAGGGCCGAGTTCCACGAGGCCGCAACGATGGGGTGCGTTGGGATGAGGACTCGCGGATCTCGTCCCTCCGATTGGCTGTCTCCTCACCGACACCTTGGGGATGCACCAATCCCGGACCCTTTTTGCTGGGAATTCCCCGGGAGGCCGGTTCAACCTGCCGCCGTCACCTCAACGCCTGATTCCCTTATGGACTTCACCTTCAACTGCCCGAACTGCCAGCAGGAATTGGAAGTCGACATCTCCGCCGCCGGAACCCAGGTGGAGTGCCCGGCCTGCAATCGGAAGATGAACGTGCCCGTCCCGGAGGTGTCCCAGTTGCACGTCGCCCCCCATGGCGCCGGCACCGGCGCCCCGGACCCCAACCGCGAGGAGAAACACTTCGTCGTCCCCATCCACGATGGCCCCGCCGAGGTCCTCATCCAGAAGTCCGCCCCCACCCTCGAAGTCGCCGCCTCCGAGCCCGAAAAGAAACTCCGGGTGAAAACCTTCCGCCGCATCGACACCATGACGGTGAACAAGGATCACTTCGACGAGGTCGTCTCCGAATTCCTCCAGAAGGTCGGCCAGGACTACATCATCAGCGTCACCCCCATCACCTACACCTACAAGGACCTCTCCAGCGGCGCCTTCGTCACCGACTACGGCGCCATGGTCGTCTTCCGCGGTTGATCCGGCACCCACCCCCAGCCCCGGGTCGGACATCCTCCCTCTCCCCCCCCCATGACTCCGTTCATGGGGCCCCGCTGATTGACTAGCGGGTCAAGCCTTATTCCCCCCCCTGTGCCATCAGTCCTATCAGTCCTATCAGTCCCATCGGTCCCATCCATCCCCCGTCCTGTCCCCACACCGCGAAAGCTTTGACTCCCCGTTCCTGTCGCCTAGCCTCCCCTCCACGGACCCACATGCGCCATCGCGCTTGCTACCATGAGAATCGGCATCAACTCCTTCCTCTTTGTCTCCCCCTTCACCACCGACAGCGTCCGCCTGTTCCCCAAGTTCAAGAAGTGGGGCTTTGACACGGTCGAACTGCCCATCGAAGCCCTCGACCACATCGACCCCGTCAAGGTCAAGGCGGCCGCCGACAAGGCGGGTCTGGCCATCGGCAGCGTCTGCGCCTGCATGGGACCCGGCCGCGACTTCCGCGGCAATGCCGGCGAGCAGCGCACCGCCATGACCTACTGCCGCGGTCTCATCGACCACATGGTCGCCCTCGGCTGCCCCTCCCTCATCGGCCCCGTCTACAGCGTCGTCGGCCGCATCGGCGCCCACGACAACGACGAACGCAAGGCCCAGTTCGCCACCGTCGTGAAGAACCTCAAGCAGCTCGCCGCCTACGCCGAAGAGCGCGGTGTCCAGATCTGCATCGAGCCTCTCAACCGCTTCGAAACCGACTTCCTCAACACCTGCGACCAGGGCCTCAAGCTGGTCAAGGCCATCGCCAGCCCTGCCGTCCGCCTCCACCTCGACACCTTCCACATGAACATCGAGGAGAAAAACCAGGCCGCCGCCATCCTCAAGGCCGGCAAACTCCTCGGGCATTTCCACGCCTGCGGCAGCGACCGCGGCACCCCGGGCAACGATCACATCGACTGGAAACCCATCGCCGCCGCCCTCACCAAAGTCGGGTACCGCGGCGACATCGTCATCGAAAGCTTCACCACCGACGTCAAGGTCATCGCCCGCGCCGCCGCCATCTGGCGCAAGATGGAACCGACCCGCGACGAGATCGCCACCAAGGGTCTCCAGTTCCTTCGCCGCCTCCTCAAATCCAAATAATCCAGGCCGAAGCCCCCTCCGTTCGCCCCATCCTCCATGTCACTGCACCCTGTCGCCTCCCACGCCGAAAGCCTGCCCACCCTCGATGTCCTGGGCACCGTCACCCGCATCCTCCTCGACGGTAAGCAGACCCACGGCGCCTTCTCACTCGTCGAACTCATCGTCCCGCCCGGTGGTGGCATTCCCGCCCATGTCCACCACCGCGAAGAGGAGACCTTCCACCTCATCGAGGGCGAACTCGACATCACCTGCGGCCATCATTCGGTCCAACTCCGCTCCGGCGATACCTACTTCGCCCCGCGCGGCATCCCCCACGCCATCCGGGCCGACGGCGCCGCCCCTGCCCGGCTCCTGGTGACCATCACGCCGGCCGGCTTCGAACGCTTCTTCCGCGAAGCCGATGAACTGGCCGCCCGCGGCGAATGTTCCCCGGAGAATGTCATGACGGTCCTGCGCGATCGCTACGACTGCACCTTCCTGCCGTCCCCGGTCCCCGCCTGAGGCCCTCCTGATGTCCCCCTCGCGGCCTGCCCGGTCTCTGCGGTCCATCCTTACCCCCCAACCCAACCCCGCATCCCTCCCGTCCCCACGATGCCCATGAACCCGTCCCCCCGACTCGCCCGCGGCCTCGCCTCCCTCGCCCTGGCCCTCCTCGCTGCCCAGCCCTTCTCAGGGCATGCCGCTTCGGACGAGATCGCCCTCTTCAACGGACGCAACCTCGACGGCTGGGAGGGACATGCCGACATCTGGTTCGTCCGCGACGGCGCCATCACCGGCCAGACCCGTCCCGAGACCGCCCTCAAGCACAACACCTTCCTCGTCTGGAAGGGCGGCACCATCGAGGACTTCGAACTGCGCCTCTCCTACCGGATCGTCGGCGGCAACTCCGGCATCCAGTACCGCAGCCGCGTCGTTCAGCAGGGCGCCCAGGGCCCCATCGTCGGCGGTTACCAGGCCGACTTCGAGGCCGGCACCACCTACTCCGGCATCCTCTACGAGGAACGCGGTCGCGGCATCCTCGCCCAACGTGGCCAGTTCACCCGTATCACTCCCGCCGATGACGGACGTCACCGCGTCACCGTCCTGGGTTCTCTCGGCAGGACCGAGGACATCCAGGCCGGCATCAAACCGGAACAGTGGAACGACTACCTCATCGTCGCCCGCGGCAATCGCCTCACCCACCTCATCAACGGACGCGTCACCGCCGACGTCATCGACGATGACCCCGCCCGTGCCGCCGCCTCCGGCGTGCTCGCCTTTCAGGTCCATGTCGGTCCCCCGATGACCGTTCAATTCAAGGACATCCGCCTCCGCCACCTTGCCCCCGCCCCCGCCCCCACCCTCTCCGACCTCGACCGCTTGGCCGGCGAGTGGATCGGGCACGCCGGCCGCCGGGACGGCTTCGACATCCCCGCCGACTGGCTGTCCCAGGTCCACCTCAAGATCGAAGGCGATCGCTATGACGTCCGCTGGGACGACGGCGGCGATCGCGGCACGATCACCCTCGATCCCTCGGCCAGTCCCAAGCGCATGGACATCGATGGCACTTCGGCCGGTCGGGTGTACGGGATCTACGAACTCTCCGGCGACCAGCTTCGTGTCGCCTACACCCCGGAAGGCGGACCCCGCCCCCGCAACTTCGACACGCCGGCCGGTTCCTCCACCCTCACCATCACCTATCGCCGGAAGTAGCCACTCCCGGCCTCCACCGGCTCAACGCTCACGGCTCCGCCTTCGCCACCGACGCCCGCTCGCGCAACCAGGCCAGATCCTCGTTGTTCGGGTACTGCAAGGCGATGTGGTTGGGAATCCATCGCTCCCGGGCCAGCCGCGTGGTCTCCGCATTCCGCCAGCGACGGCTCTCGACGTGCCCGTCCGCAAAGCTGAACGTCCCGGACCGGTTGTGCTGAACCGAGGGCAAGTGGTAGTAGAGGTCCGGAAGCCACCCGCCCAGCGAGATCACGAAGCCGGGATAACAGATGTTCCCCGGTGCCGTGTCGATGAACTGCAGCAGCCTCGAGGCGCTCCCCACGCTCAGATCGCTGGTCTTCCTGAACGCATGATGCCGGCTCGACACATACGGGAAAATCTCCAGCGGCGGATCCTGCCACCCCATGTACCCGTTCAATGCATACGACCGCACCTTCGGATGCTCGCGCCCTTCCAGCTCCACCGTGCTCCGGTCGGCCGGACACTTGTACACCGCCGCCGATCCAAGGTAGGAGCCAAACGCCGCATGGCGGGGATCCAGCAGGAACGTCGTGTTCGTGAAGGTCTCCGGTTCGCGATGCGACGCCCCCATCACCCACAGGCGCCGCCCTTCGACCGTCTCCGGAATCCCATACCCGTTCGGCGCCAACCGGTCCTCATGATCGTCCGCGTAAAGCTGCCACGTCAGCCCAAGCTGGCGCAGATGGTTCATGCACTGGATCCGTCGCGCCGAGTCCCGTGCCCGCGACAACCCGGGCAGCAGCAGACTCGCCAGAATCGCAATGATGGCGATCACCACCAGCATCTCGATCAGTTGAAAGCCCTCCGCCCGACGCCCGCTGCGCCGCTCCTCCCCGCCGACCGTACGTCCCGTCGTCACCGGCGCACCCTACCACCGCCCCCCGCCCGCCGAAAGGCGCCGCTCCCATGACCCGTATCCGCGTCCTCGATTCCCACACCGCCGGAGAACCCACCCGCGTCGTCCTCGAAGGCGGTCCCGATCTCGGTCGCGGTCCCCTGCCCGGGCGCCTCGCCGCGTTCCGCGCCCATCACGACCCCTTCCGCTCGGCCATCGTCAACGAACCGCGCGGCTCGGACGTCCTCGTTGGCGCCCTCCTGGTGGAACCCTTCGATCCCTCCTGCGCCGCCGGCGTCCTCTTCTTCAACAACGTCGGCTATCTCGGCATGTGCGGCCACGGGACCATCGGGCTGGTGGTGACCCTGGCCCACCTCGGCCGCCTCCAGCCCGGCGAGTGCCGCCTCGAAACCCCGGTCGGCATCGTCACCGCCACCCTCCATCCCGACGGCTCGGTCTCCGTCCGCAATGTCCCCAGCCACCGCATCGCCCGCGCCATCACCGTGGAGGTGCCCGGACTCGGACCCGTCACCGGCGATGTCGCCTGGGGCGGGAATCCGTTCTTCCTCGTCGCTCATCATCCCTGGACACTCGACCTGGCCTCGGTCGGGCAACTCACCGACATCACCTGGCGCATCCGGCAGGCCGTCAATGCCGCCGGCCATCCCGAGGTGGATCATGTCGAACTGTTCGGCCCGCCGGGTGCAGGCGGCCATTCCCGCAACTTCGTGCTCTGTCCCGGCCGCGCCTATGACCGTTCCCCCTGCGGCACCGGCACCAGCGCCAAGCTCGCCTGCCTGGCCGACGACGGCGACCTCGCCGAAAACCAGCCCTGGATCCAGGAGGGCATCCTCGGCACCACCTTCACCGGCCACTACCAGTGGCTCGACCGCACCCGCGGCATCATCCTCCCCACCGTCACCGGCACCGCCCACGTCATCGCCGACGCCACCCTCCTCCTCGATCCGCGCGACCCGTTCCAATGGGGCATCCGCCCCGCCTGAATCCCAGCCCCCTTCAGCCGCCCCTGTCTCCCTTATTTCAGGATCTCGTCGAAGAAGACCTTCATCGCCTCCCAGCTCCGTCGATCCGCCTTCTCCTCGTAGGCCGCTCCGCGCGTCGGATCGCTGCCCGCATTCCAGTCGGTGAAGCTGTGGACCGCGCCCCCGTAGCTGACCAGTTGCCAGTCCACCCCGGCCTTCCGCATCTCCTCCTCGAACGCCGACACCTCCGCCGGCGGCACGAACGGATCGTCGGCCCCGTGCAACACCAGCACCCGCGCCGCCACCCGCCCGCGCTCCGCCGGATTCGGCGTCCCCAGCCCCCCATGGAAGCTCACCACCCCCCGCAGAACCGCCCCGCTCCGCGCCAGTTCCAAGACCGTCGTTCCCCCAAAACAATACCCGATCGCCGCGATCCGGGTCGGGTCCACCACCGCATGCCGGCGAAACTCGTCCAGCGCGGCCCGGACCCGGGCCTGAAGCAGCGGCCGGTCCTCCTTGTATGTGCCCGACAACTGGGCCGCCTCCTGCGGCGTCCCCGGCCGCACGCCCTTCCCGTAAATGTCCGCGCAGAACACCGCATACCCCAGCCGCGCCAGCATCTCCGCCCGCTTGTGTTCGTAGTCCCCCAACCCCCGCCATTGATGCACCACCAGCACCCCGGGACGCGGACCCGCATGGGACGTATCCCAAACCAATGCCCCCTCCAGCACCACCTCCCCCTGCCGGTATTCCACCGTCCGTCGCTGGACCGACGCCGTTGCCGAAACCGCCGCCAGAACCAGGGCCGCCGTCACTTGCCAGACTCGCACGTTCATCGACTCACAGCCTGACGCCTGCCCGTCTCCGGTCAATCTCCACTCCTTCGGCGATCTGCCGGGTGCAATGGAATGGCGCCTCACCTGTGCCGGAATCGGATCCTGAGGGACGAACCCCGCGAGTCCCCATCCCATCGCTCGACCTGGGCGAACGGGTTCACCCGTTGGCCCGACGGGTACTGGTTGCCGTCATGAACGAGTCTCCGACGTCCGCGCCCCGCACGCTTGCCGAAGGGACACCCTCAACCCTCCAGGAGCGCGAAGGCTGCTGCGTAGTGCTCCGTGTGACTCAGGCTCACATGCAGCTCCCGAGCGCCGCGAGACGTCATCAGGTCCCGTCCACGCCCGTGAAGGACAATCATCGGGGCGCCGGTGGGCCGGTGGGCCACCTCGATGTCCCCCCAGCCCAGGCTGGCTCCGATTCCGGTTCCGAATGCCTTGGAGACCGCCTCCTTCGCGGCAAAACGCGCGGCGATGTGCGGCCCGGGTTTCACGTGGCCCTGGCAGTACTCGATCTCCCGGGCGACCAGCACCCGGCGCAGGAACCGGTCGCCGAACCGTTCGACCATCGCCGTCATTCGGGACACCTCGATGATGTCGATACCCGTGCCAAGGATCATCGCGGTCCCAGGGCATAACCCTGCATTCGTTCCAGAAAGGCTCCGACAGCCACGCCCAGGCCGACGGTCAGGGCGTGACTGACCAGGCTGTGCCCGATGTTGAGCTCTTCGAGATGAGGCACGCGGCTCAGGAGGACCGGGAGGTTTTCCAGGGTAAGACCGTGACCGGCGTTCACCCGAAGGCCGCTCCCTCGTGCCTGCTCCGCCGCGGAGACCAATCTCATGAGGGCTTCCTCCTCGCCCGCACCCTCCCGTCGGGCCTCCGCGAAACCCCCGGTGTGGAGTTCGATGAACGGGCTGCCTGATGCCGCCGCGGCGGCGATCTGTTCCGGATCCGGCGTCACAAACAGGCTCACCGCGCATCCGATCCGCTCCATCCGGCGGCAGACTTCCGCGACCCGGGTCCGGTGCGCAACCACATCCAGACCGCCCTCCGTGGTGATCTCCTGGCGGTGCTCCGGCACCAGGCAGACGAAATCCGGCCGGACCCGTTCGGCGATGGAGACCATCTCCTCGGACAGGGCCATCTCCAGGTTCAGGCGCGTCCGGATCCGCTCCCGCAACGCAAACACATCGCGATCCTGGATATGCCTCCGGTCCTCCCGCAGATGGGCGGTGATGCCGTGAGCCCCCGCCTGCTCACAGACCAGGGCCGCCTCGACGGGATCCGGCTCACCCCACGGGCGTCCGCGGTAGCGGGCTTCGCGCAGAGTGGCGAGGTGATCGATGTTGACACCAAGCCTCAGCATGGAAGTCAGGGGATTCGCGCCTCCAACCCGCCGCCGGACTGTAGCCCCGAGACCTGCCCCGGCCGGCCGCGTCGCACCGGAGGCGCCGGAGGATCCTGCCACCCCGGAAAACCCGGGTTGTGAATCCATCGCAACAACTGAGTCCATTCGAGGGCGCTTAACCCGAGTTGCGAACTCCGCGTCAGGACCACCCGGGTCGGCGTCTCCAGCACCAGCTCGGTGATGGTGTCACCCAGCAGCGGGCCGGCCCGGTCGATCCATGCTCCACCGGCAACCTGGATGAAGCCCTCCTTGTTCCTCGGCCATTGGGCGGGGGGATGACGAAGCATGATTCCGAGCTGTGCGAGTTCCTTCAACTGGACCAGCCGCCCGACGTGGTTGGTGACCTTGTGGGTGACCCCACCCGCGCCGGTCTGGCTTTCCACCCACCGCAACCCTGTCATCTCCCAGTCGTACATCAGGAGGTTCGTCCTCCCAACCACCTGCCGCATCAGCTCCGCCGGGGCTGGATCACCGCCGGGGGGCGCCGGAAAAAGCCCGCCGACCAACAGGGGCGGATCGCTCTCAGCACGGCCTTCGACAAACGGTGCCAGGTATCCAAGACCCATGACCTCGACCCGGGACGCGCGGTTGGTGACGCGCAACGCGAAGGTCTGGCCCTGCCAGGCGTGGTTGGTCATGAACCGCAGTGGCAGTGCCGGCATCAATTCCGTCAGGAGATTCGCCGGGTTCGCCGTCTCGGCCGCGAAATACTGCAGCCAGGGAAACCCCGCCACCGACCAGAGCAGGAGGCGCTTCGGCCATTCCGTCACGCCCAATTCCGAAAACAGCCCCAGCCGGCTCAACCAGCGGTCCGCTCCATGCATGGCAGTGAACCCCACCAGCGGATCCCGAACCAGATTCGTCGGCACCTGCCACGGCTCCAAAGGCCCCGCAACCGCCTCGGCCAGATCCAATCGCGCCTCGGTCCGGAACCGTCCCTGACGCGGCGTCATGCTCCACTCCATCCAGCGTGGCCACTGATCCAGGGGACCCAGCTTCGCCTCGCCCCATCCCATCAACCGGGCCCAACGCTCCGGACTGCCCTCGATCCACAGAACGTGGTCGTGCTTCGGTTCGCCGGCCCCGGCACTCACCCGTTGCACCAAGGCCTCCCACGCCCCTTCCCCACCCCCGATCATCGCCCACTCCCCGTTCGCCTCGAACCGCACGCCCCCGCCCGGTGCCCGTTCCAAGGCCCAGGCGCCTGCCGTTGCCGCCTGAGCCACCTCCCCCGAGTCCGAAACCTCGCCCGGCCCTGCCCCGGCATCGCTCGATGAACCTTCACCGGGCTCAGCCAGCCCTTCCGCCGGCTCATTCCCCCTGAACTTGGACTTTTCCAGACCCTCCGCTTCGCGCGTGTCGTCTTCGGACCCGGCTTCGCCGGGCCCTGGCTCTGGCGAGGTCGCGGGATGGTCCTCCTCGATGCCTTCCCTGCCCACAGCGGACTCGGCACTGCGCGGGCGGTTTGCGTCGATCGCATCCTCGACGGATGAGGACCCGCCAAGGGCCGCCAATTCGGCGGCCCAGGTCGCACATCGCTCTTCACCCAACCGCGCCGCCACCGCCCAACCCGTGATCCGATCGCCTCCCGCCTGCACTTCCACCAAGAACTCGGCACGGACGAACTCGCGCACCAGCGCCTCGATGGTCGCGGTGTGGTTGGTAATCCCTGCCGGGGCCCCCCACCACAGGGGCAGATTCGACGCGAGGCGACTCACCCCTTCGACCAGCAATTGCCGGGTCTCCGGGAGTGCCACAATCGCCGCCACCGGCGCCAGGTCCGATGCAGCGACCACCGCGTCAACTCCCACGAAGTGCTGCCGCAGGATCGTCGAAGTGCCCCTCTCAGCTTCGGGTTCGGTCCCACAAGCCGTCAGAACCGCCATCACACCGGCTGCGATTACAATGAAGCGCATAAACGAGAACCGCTTGCATGCCAAACCCGGGAACTCTGCGCAATGGCTGAATCGCAGCCCAAATCGCCGCATGAGCCATGGCGGCGGCGGCGGACGGTCGCAGATGGCGCCATCAGGCGGGCAAACTGGGCCGGCGGCTGGCCGGAAATGCCTTCGTCCGGTGTTCAACGCTCTGTCGGGCGCTTGAATGAAGGGGCAATCCGACCTCGGGAAAGTCGGCCTTCGGGCCCATTTCAAATCATTATGTCAGGCATTTTAAAGTTGATCCCTTTGTTCTTCCGCCACACCTTGCGCGGGGTCAGCGAGTTCTCCGCAATCCTGCAGGCTCCCTCACCCTCGACTGCTCAACAAACAGCGCCCATCCCCACCTCATGAGAATCCCACGCATCAAGGCCGATCCCTCCCTTCCGTCGACGTACCATTGCATGTCCCGCGTCGCCGGCCGCCTCCATCTCCTCGACGACTCCGCCAGACACAAGCTCATCAACCTCCTCCACCACCTCGCCCGATTCTGCGACATCGACGTCATCACCTTCTGCATGATGTCCAACCACTTCCATCTCCTCATCCGTGTCCCGCCCAAACCCCTCCCCGACTCCATCCCGGACGACGTCATCCTCGCCAAACTCGAGGACTTCTACGGCCCCAAGGCCACTCTCCCCACCCTCGCCCGTGCCGCTCTCAAGAAGGGCCAACCCATCCCCGACGACATCCGCCAAGCGGTCCTCTCCCGCATCGCCGACCTCTCCGTCTTCCTTCAGGAGTTCAAGCAACGCTTCTCCCGCTGGTACAATCGTCGCCACGACCGCACCGGCTACCTCTGGGGCGAACGTTTCCGCAGCGTCCTGGTGGAAGACTGTCCCAGCACCCTCCGCGCCATCGCCGCCTACATCGACCTCAACCCCGTCCGCGCCGGACTGGTCAACGATCCCAAGGACTACCGCTTCTGCGGCTACGCCGCCGCCCTCACCGGCGACAAGGTCATCCGCCGCGGAATCATGGGCTTTCTGGGGACCCAGGACTGGAGCGCGGCGTCAGCAGAATATCGCCTGGCGCTATACGTGATTGGCGGGACGTCAGGACGGAGCGACAAGCGGGTGCTCGATCCGGAGGCGATTAAGGCGGAACTGGCGCGGGGCGGGAAATTGCCGCTGGGCCAGATCCTGCGCCTGCGGATCCGCCACATGACCGATGGGGTGTTTCTGGGATCGAAGGAGTTTGTGGACCAGATGTGGGAACGGCACCGGGACAAGTTCGGCAAGCGGCGCAAGAGCGGCGCACGCAACATTCGAGGCGCTCCCATCCCCGGGCTCACCGTCCTGCGCGATCTGCGGGTCGATGCGGTGGGGTAAGTCGCCGGACCTGAGGCGTCATGCTCGTTGATCGCAGGAACCAACCTTGGGGGACAACGCACAGACCAGGGGGAGAGCGGACAGGGCATGACCGACGACCACACCCGCAAGACATCCCTCCCTTTTGCCACTCGCCTTCATCCCGCCCGTCCCTCAACCTCATCCCTCCAAGGGGGTGCGGGCAACCTGGCTTCGTTGGCGCATCGGATCCCAGGTCGGCGATCCGTTGGAAGCTCCCATAACGACATTCCTTCGCCCCCATGACTTCATCGATGAAAGACCAACTGCTCGGCTGGTTGCGAAAACCGGACTACGTCCCCGCAACCCTCCCAGACCTCTTCCGGCACCTGAGCCTCCCCGAATCCCGGCGCACCGAGTTCCGGAATCTCGTCCGGAGCCTGGAGCGGACCGCCCAACTCGTCCGCATCAAGGGCGAACGCTACATCCTCCCGCGCGAAGCCGACCTCATCCCGGGGCGCATCCGCATTAACCGCCAGGGAAAGGGCTTTCTCATTCCCGACGATCCGGCCATCCGCGAGATTGTCATTCCCGAACGCGCCACGGCCACCGCCCTGCATGAAGACAGGGTCCTCGTCCGGCGCGATGTTTCCCCCAAGGGACTCCGCCCCCATCCCGCCGACGAGAATACCGGCTCGGTCATCCGCATTCTCGAACGTCGCCGCAATCAACTCGTCGGAACGCTCCGTCACGGCCGGCGCCTGCTTTATGTGGTTCCGGACGATCCGCGAATCCCCCACGACATCGCCGTGCCCGAACCCAGGGATGTCGGGCGCCCAGCTCGGGAGGGCGACAAGGTGGTCGTTGAACTCAAGGAATGGGAATCCGACCACACCCAGCCCGAAGGCGAGATCATCGAGGTGCTCGGCGCTCCCGACGACGAGGGCGTGGACATGCTCTCCGTGCTCCGCCAGTACAACCTTCCCCTCCATTTCCCCCGGCGCGTCCTCCAGGAGGCCCGAGCCTACGGGGACACCGTCCATGCCCGCGACACCGCCGGCCGGGTCGACTGCCGGAGCCACCCGGTGGTCACGATCGATCCGGACGACGCCAAGGACTTCGACGACGCGATCTCGCTCGAACCCGCCGGGACCGGCCGCTGGCGGCTCTGGGTCCACATCGCCGACGTGTCGCACTATGTGAAGGCCGGTACCGCCCTCGATGCCGAAGCCCGCAGCCGTGGCAATTCGACCTACCTCGTCGATCGCGTCATCCCCATGCTCCCCGAGGCCCTCAGCAACGAACTCTGTTCGCTTCGACCCCGGGTGGACCGTCTGACCAAAGCCGTCGAATTCCTGGTCACCGACGACGGCCAGGTCCTCAAGGCCGCCTTCCATTCCGCCGTGATCCATTCGCAGCGCCGGTTCACCTACGGCGAGGTGCTTGGCATCCTCCGCCGCCCGGCCGCCGATCCCATCGAACACATGCTCCACGACGCCCACCGCCTGGCCCAGCGCCTGCGCAAGCGTCGCTTTCGCGAAGGAGCCCTCGCCCTGGATTTCCCGGAAATGAAGATCCGCCTCGATGACCAGGGTCGCGTGGAACGGATCGAGAAGATCGAAAACGACGAATCCCACCAACTCATCGAGGAGTACATGCTCCTTGCCAACGAGGCCGTCGCCCGCCGCCTCGTCCAAACGCGCATCCCTGCCATTCACCGCGTCCACGAGGCCCCCGATGAACGGCGCCTCCGCGAATACCGCGAGGAGGTCCTCTCCCACAATGTCCCCTGCGGCAACCTCACCCAGCGCGCCGAAGTCCAACGCCTCCTGCATCGCCTGGACGCCCTCCCCATCGGGCCCGCCCTCAAGATCGGATTCCTCAAGTCCCTGATGCGCGCCCGCTACGCCGTCGAACCCCTCGGCCACTTCGGCCTCGCCAAACGCCATTACGCCCACTTCACCTCCCCCATCCGCCGTTACGCCGACCTCGTCGTCCACCGCGCCCTCTTCGACAAACACCCCGAGGCAGGTGCCGCCCTCAAGGAAACGGCCGACCATCTCTCCCTCACCGAACGCAACTCCTCCGACGCCGAACGCGACAGCAAGGACGTCAAGCTGTTCGCCTACCTCGAAGCCCAGTTGCGGAACCGCCAGCCGCACCGTTACCCGGCGCTCGTCACGGACGTCCGCAACTTCGGCTTCTTCGTCGATGTCCCGGATCTCGCCATGTCCGGCCTGGTACCCCTTTCCACCATTCAGGACGAATTCTACGCCTTCGATGCCTCCCGCGGCCAGCTCGTCGGACGGCGCACCCGCCAGGTCATCCGCCTCGGCGACCGCATCGAGGTTCAGGTCGCCAAAGTCGATCGCGCCAAGAAGCAGGTCGATTTCCGGCTCGCCCAGGCCCCCGGACAAGCCCGCCCCGGACAAGCCCGCCCCGAACGACCCCAACGAAGGCCCCAACAAAGGCCGCTCCGGGAGACCCGCCCTCATCCCAGCCGCCCAACCCAGGATCGCACACTCCCTTCAACCGACCGCAGCCGCCAGGACCGCCGCGGCCCCCAGCCCGCCTCCGACCGCACCAACCGCTCCGACGCCACCAGGCCGTCCCATGGCCGCTCCACCGATGCCCGGACTCGACGTGGGAGACCGGGGAGACCGGGGAGACCGGGGAGACCGTTCCGCAACGCACCGCCGGCGCCGGCACCGGCCTCTGGCGCCCGCCCGTCCTCACGCCCGGTCAAGCCGAAGCGCAGATCCGCACCCGCCCGCCCCTCCTCCCGGCAGGCGCCGACGCAGGCGCCAACTACTCCCGCTGCAGCTCCATCACCGCGGCGCCGAAGGTGAACCCGGCTCCAAAGGCGCACAGCCCCACCCGCCCGTGCGCGCCTTCCCGGAGCAGTTCGGCAAGGACCAGCGGGATGGTGCTGCTGCTGGTGTTGCCGGCGTGTTTCACCCGGTTGATCAACCGCCCGCGCGGCAGCTTCAACCGCTGATCCACGGCATCGAGAATCCGCCCGTTGGCCTGATGCGGCACAATGTGGTCGAGCTGCTCGACCCCGATCTCGCTCTCGGCGCACGCCTCCTTCAGCAGCGCGATCAACTGCCGCACGGCCATCGGAAACACCTTCAGACCGTCCATGTTCACGTTGGGATCCCCCCGCCGCCCGTGATGCAGAATCGTGCCGTCCTCGCCCCGGGCGCTTAGCACCGGGCGATGCAGGCGCACCCGCGAACCCCCGAATTTCGCGGAGGCCGGTCCGTGGACCAACGTCGCCGTGGCGGCATCGGCAAAGACAATGGCCGTGTCGAAATCGTCCGGGTTGGTGTACTCGCTCATCGCCTCCGCCGTGACCACCAGGATATTGGCGTCCGGGCGCGACTGGCAGAAATCGAAGGCGGTCTGCAAGGCGTACAGGTACCCGGTACAGGCCGCCAGGATGTCGCTCGCCGCAAGATCCTTCTTCGCCCCCTCGCCTCCCAGTTGATGGTGAAGCAGGCATGCCATGCTCGGGCTGACTGAGATGGGCGTGCTGGTGCTCACGTATATGGCGTCGAGATCGTGCAGCGTCAGCCCGCCGGCACGCAGCGCCTCCCGGGCCGCACGCGTCGCCAGCGTCAACGCCGTCTCCCCCGGCCCCAGCAGCGGTCGCGACTCGATGCCGGTCCGCTGGAGAATGTCATGCGGCGTCCGGCCCTCGAACCGGCGCACCAGTTCCTCGTTGGTCACCACCCGGCCCGCAGGCCTGGGCGCAATGACGGAGATGCCCACCACGGACCGCTCGCTGGATCGCAACGGCACCGCTCGGGGCCGCTCTCCGGGAGCGGGCGCCCCGGCGCGACGCGTGATGACCGGGCGCAACTCGGTGGGCACCCGCTTGGGCAGTGCCGGTCCCACGGCCCGTCGGACAATCCGCGCCATCGGACTGCCGATGGGCACCTTCTCGTCCAAGGGCAGCAGATCGTGAATCACCCCCGAAACCGGGGCGCGAAGCTCGAAGGTGGCCTTGTCCGCCTCACAATCCGCAATCGGATCACCCGCCTCGATCGACGCCCCTTCCGCCACCTTCCATTCCACCACCGAGACGCTCTGATCGGCCGGACTCGAGCCCACCGCCTCGAGGACATACGCTCCGTCGGCCGCCGCCGCCCCGCCTTCCCAGCGCAGATCCAGCGCGCACAGGTCGGCCACGGCCTCGAGGATCCGGCGCAGACTGGGCAGGACCTCCATCTGGTTCAGATAATTGCACGGCGGATACGTGTCGAACCGCGTCACCCGCCGGACCCGGACCGCGCCTTCCAGTTCCTCCGTCACGCCGGCCACCACCTCGGCCCCGAAACCGCAGGTGAGATTGTCCTCGTGGACCACCACCAGCCGCCCGGTCCGCCGCACGCTGGCCGCCACACCCGCCCGATCCCACGGACTGATGGAACGTAGATCCAGCAACTCCACACCCACACCGGCCTCCTCCAGCAACCGCGCCGCCCGCAGACACAACGGCACCGTGCTGCCCCAGGAAACCATCGTCAGCTCGTCGCCCCGGGTCAGGGTTCGGGCCACACCCGGCTGCAGGATCTCCCCCAGCGCCCCCTCGGGCGCGGCCAGCGCCGGATCGTTGAGACAGACCTTGGGATAGAGAAAAACCGTCGGCCGCCCGGTGCCCTGGTTGGCAAAGGCCGCATTCAGCAACCCCGCCGCGTCCGCCGCCGAACTCGGCGTCACCACATCGATCCCCGGCACGTGCGCCATCACGCTCTCGAAGGTGTGCGCGTGAAACGGCCCGAGACCCGGGCGGTACGCTCCGCCAGGGGCCAGGATGATCACCGGGCAACTCCACCCCCCCCCGCTCCGCCAATGGATCGATCCCAGCTCGCACGCGATCTGGTTGTACGCCATCGGCAGAAAATCCGCGAACTGGATGCAGGCCACCGGCCGCCCCCCGGCCAGCGCCCGGCCCAGACTCACCCCCACAATCGTGGATTCGGTCAGCGGCGAATTGCGAACCTGACCCGGAAACGCCCGGGTCAGACCGCGGGTCAGACCGAATACGTCCCCCTTCGGATCCTCGATGTCCTCCCCATAGAGACTCACCCGCCCGTCCGACGCCAGATGGCGTCGCAGCACTTCCCGCATGGCCTCCAGCATCGTGTACGAACCGGCCACCGCCGGCAGCACCGTGGTCACCGACGGGGGAACCGCCGGCGGCGCGACGGCATCCACCGCCGCCGGGGGACGCGCATCCAGGTTGGTGGGAGGATTGGGAGCGGCCAGCGCCCGCTCGGCCGCCGCGCGCACCTCCACCTCGGCCTCCCGGTCGAGCCGGTCCAGCTCGGCTTCGGCCACCCCGCTGGCCAGCAACCGGCCCCTCAGGCGCTCCACCGGGTCCGCGTGCGACCGGACCCGCTTCAATTCCGCCTCGTCCCGGTACACCCGCTCGTCATCGGCGTTGGTGTGGTGGGTGAGCCGCTCGACCTCCAGCACCACCACCGCCGGCTCCCGTCGGCGAACCGACGCCACAATCGGCCCCAACGCCCGCCCCACCTCGATGGCATCCCGCCCATCGAGACGCCGGATCGGGATTCCCAAAAACTCCGCGGCCGGTCCCGACGGCAGACTGTAAAACGTCCTTCCCGCGGTCCGCGTCGAGATCCCGTAGCCGTTGTCCTCGATCAGGAACAGCACGGGAAGCCGGCAGCGGACAGCCTCGCCAATCGCCTCGAGAAACTCGCCCTGCTGCGTCGTGCTGTCTCCGTTCACGCACAGCACCAGCGGACCGGGTTCCCGAGCCGGGTGATCCCCGTTGCGGGCCCCGCGTTCCGCCGTCGCCCGCGCCACCAGTTCCTGGGCGACACCGACGGAAGGCAGGGCGTTGTTCCCGACCGGGCCTGCCATGGCCATCACCTTCACCTCCGGGTAACTCAGATGCGCCCCCATCTGCCGCCCCCCCGACGTCGAACCCGCCGTGCAGAGAAGCCCATGGAAAAACTGCTCGGGGGGGATCCCGCGGGCCAGCATCAGGGCCTTGTCCCGGTAATGCGGATGCAGCCAGTCCTCGGGGGTCAGGTGCTGCACAATGGCCGCCGAAGCCTCGTGGCCGGCCCCACCCACGTGGAAATAAGCCTCTCCCCGGTTCACCAGCTCCATCTCCACCCGATCCACCCACCGGGCCAGGTGCATGAACCGCAACAAGGCCAACGCCTGGGACACTTCACCCTCCGGGACCGGCACGACCGGTGTCCCGGCCTTCGTGCTCACGTCCCGCTGAACAGCAAACGCGGAATCCACGGGTGCGATGTTGCCCGGTTCCCCGTCCCCGCGAAAGCCAAACGTGGAGTGCCTGCGCCCCCGGGGCGCATCCCGGAGTTGTGGGTAGAGGCGCGAACTTCGCGAGGCATCGCCTCGGAGGGCCGAGTTCCACGAGGCCGCAACGATGGGGTGCGTTGGGATGAGGACTCGCGGAGCTCGTCCCTCCGATTGGCTGCCTCCTCACCGACAACTTGGGGATGCATCGCCTTCTGGATGGGACAGCCAAGCGCCGGGACCCTCGATGCCGACCCGCTTCCTTCCCGATGCCGTCCTCGATTCGGACGCCACGGTTCCGTGCTGACCATCGTGAAGAAATGGAGCGGGTGAAGGGAATCGAACCCTCGCTTCAGGCTTGGGAAGCCCGCGTTCTACCATTGAACCACACCCGCACCGCGAACGACCAAGTTCCTATCAAGAGCACCGCCCCGGCGCAACCGTTCGTTTGAGGCCCAAATCGTCCCCAGGTGCATCCCCGGATTGCGGGTGGGGAGGCAGTCCATCGGAGGGACGAACCCCGCGAGTCCATGGAAAGCCACTTCCGGAGTTGGGGTCGGCAACGCCATTCACGCCAGCGCACGCAGTTCCGCCCGCAGCAGGGTGGCGAGGGGTCCCAATGTCTCCCGGTCGAAGGCGAACCGGCATCCCGCCGCCTCGAACAAATCCGGCAGGGGCCTGGATCCGCCCAACCCCAGCGCCCGCTTGTACCCCGCCAATGCCGCCCCGCGATCCTCGCGGGATCGCAGCCACACCTGCAACGCCCCGATCTGTGCCAGCCCGTACTCGACGTAGTAGAACGGATACAGAAACACATGGAGCTGACGGTGCCACGACCACGACCGCGCCGACTCCCAGCCCGTCCAGTCCGTGTCGCCGCCGAACCGGTTCATCAACCCATTCCATGCCGCGGCCCGTTCCTCGCGCGTGTGCTCCGGGTGCGTGTAGATCCAGTGCTGAAACGCATCCACCGCCGCAATCCATGGAAACGTCTCGACCACCCCCTCGAGGTGATCCCGCCGCGCCCGCCGCAGATCGTCTGCGCCGTAGAACGCGTCCAGATACTCGCCTCCCAGGAACTCCATGCTCATCGATGCGACCTCGCAGAACTCGATCGGCGCATCCCGGTACGCATAGAAATCCTCGTCCCGCGTGGCCATGGTGTGGAACGCATGCCCCGCCTCGTGCAGCAGCGTCTCCACGTCCCGCTGCTGGCCCACCGCATTCATGAAAATGAACGGAAGGCGCGCCTCCGGCAGGGAACTCTGGTAGCCGCCGGGCGCCTTGCCCTTCCGGTTCCCAAGGTCCAGCAGCTTCAACGCCCGCATCTGACGGAACTGTTCGGCCAGTCCTGCATCCAGCCGTTCCATGATCCGTTCGGTCCCGGTCTCCAACCCGTCCACCTGCTCGAACGGCCGGAGCGGCGGACGGTTCGCCACATCCACCATGAGATCCCACGGCCGGAGCGTCCCGACCCCGAGGCGCTGGCGCCGTTCCTCCTGCAACTCCCGCAACAGGGGCACCATCTCGGCCTCGATCGCCGCATGAAACGCTTCGCAATCCGCCGGCGTGTAATCGAACCGGCCCCGCAGCGGGAAGGCGTAATCCCGGTAGCTGCCGTAACCCGCGTTGTTGGCGATCCGGTGCCGCAACCGCACCAACTCGTCGAACTGACTCTCGAAGGTCTCCTTCTCCTTCAGGCGCCGTTCCGCCACCCGTTCCCAAGCCTCCTGCCGCAAGGCCCGATCGGGTTCCTCCAGGTACCGGCCCATTTGCACCAGGGTCTTCTCCTCCCCCTGGAAGGTCACCGTCATGGCCCCCGACACCTTCTGGTACTGTTGCCCGATCCGAGCCTCCTCGGTCTCCAGGGGCACGTTCTCATCCCGGTACAGCGCCACATGGACCTCCGCATGGCGGTCGAACTCCCGGTACCGGCCCGCCGGCAGATCGCCCCGTGCGGGATGCGCGAGATACATCCGTTCGAGCTGGAACTGCCGCGGCTTCAGTTCGGGCTCGATCTGCTCGACAAAATCCAGATAGGCCCGCTCCGCCTCCGCATCCTCCGTATGGCAGGTCATCCCGATGTACCGTCGTGCGCTCTCCTCCCCGATCGCAGCCGTCAACTCGCTCCAATCCCCCAACCATCGCTCCAGTTCGGCGCCCGTCTGTGCCGCCCCCAACCGTATCTCCAACAGGTCGAACAACGGCTCGATCGCGTCCCACTCGTTCCAATCCACCGTGGTCGGCAGGAACCGCCGCTCCCGATAGGGAGCCAGCTCTCCAAATGGCAGCAAACTCATCGCCCGCGCAGCGTCCTCAATGCTCCAATCCGGCGCAAGCCCTCCCACCCCGCCTCCCTCATTGCCCCGGCTGCCGCAGGCCCCCACCCCATGAACCCGCGTTTTCGCGTCGCCTCCCGCCCCCGTTCCGGATTTCTTTGGCGCCGTTCATGAAGACCAAGGCCGCCCGGAAATCCCGCCCCTCCGACCGCTACGTCATCATCATGGCCGGCGGTCGCGGCGAACGCTTCTGGCCCGTCAGCCGCGAAAAGACCCCCAAGCAACTCATCCGCCTCCTCGGCGACCAGTCCTTCCTCCAGCAGGCCGTCCACCGCGTTCTCCCCGTCGTCCCGGCCGAAAACATTCTCGTCATCACCAACGCCGCCCAGGCCCCCGAGGTCCGACGTCAACTGCCCCTCCTGCCACGGGAAAATGTCGTGGCCGAACCCGTCGGCCGCGATACCTGCGCCGCCGTCACCCTCGGCGCCGCCCTCGTCGGCGCCCGCTCCACCACAGGCGTCATGGCCGTTCTCCCCGCCGACCACGTCATCCCCGAGGAGAAGAAGTTCCAGCGCGTCCTCGCCGACGCCCTCGACCTCGCCAGCCGCGGCCAGGTCATCGTCACCATCGGCATCCAACCCACCGAACCCGCCACCGGCTACGGCTATATCCGTGTCGGCGCCCCGCTCCCGCCTCCCCAGGGCGCCAAACCCTACAAAACCGTCTTCCACCGCGCCGAACGGTTCAAGGAGAAGCCCGATCACGACACCGCCCTCGAATACCTCCAGTCCGGACAATACCGCTGGAACGCCGGCATGTTCATCTGGTCCTTTGTCACCGTCACCCAGGGCCTCCAGGCGCATCAGCCCGCCATGCACGAGGCCTGCCACCGCTGGTTCGAAGCCGCCGCCGCCGGTCCCGCCCGCCTCTCCCGCACCCTGGCCGCCGAATACCCCGAGGTAAAACGCATCGCCATCGACTTCGCCCTGCTCGAACACGCCCAGAATGTCGTCGTCGCCGATGGCGACTTCTCCTGGGACGACCTCGGCTCCTGGAACGCCCTCGCCCGTCACCTCAAACCGGACTCCGAGGGCAATTGTTCCCAGGCCGACTTCCTCCACGTCGATGCCGCCCGCAACATCGTCTTCGATGCCAGGTCCCCGGCCCGCCGCACCCCCATCTGCCTCGTCGGCCTCCGCGACTCCATCGTGGTGCAAACCGACGACGCCACCCTCGTCGCCCACAAGTCCCAGTCCCAGAAAATCAAGGAACTCGTCCGCCGCCTCGCCGCCGACCCGGACCGGGCCCGATGGGTTTGAAGCCTGAACACCCACCGCTTCCCCATCCTCTTCGCCGGTAGGCGCCCCTGTCCATCCCCCCGGGAAGTCACAGGGCCGGCGTCTGCGGGCCTCCCGCAACCGGCGCCCGCCGGTAGTCCATCACCTCGCCCAGGACCCGCCGGGCTGTCTCGATCGGCGGTTCCCCGTCCAGGTACGGCACCACGCACGACACCACCTCAACGGCCGACCGGCTCTTCCCCGTCAACAGAGACCACTCCAGGGTCGGGCGATCGAAGAACGCCATCGGGATTTCCTCCCCGTTCCGCCAGATGCCCCAGACCTGCACCGCCCGCTGGCCCACTCCCGCGAACCGGAACAGATGCATCGTCAATGCCCGGTCCCCGAAGCGGACCTCCAGCGGCTCCACCTGGCCCTCCACCCGCCATCCGCCCGCCGGCATGCAAATGTCCGGACGATGCCCCGTCACCCAGCGGTTCGCCGCGGCCGGTTTCCAGAAGAAATGGTACAAGTGCACCCGCCCGCCCCACACCCCGTCCTCTTCGCGCGTGTACATCCCGCCTTCCGTCGGAGCCAGGGCCGCCCAGATGTCCGAACGCATCGTCTCCTCGACCGTCCCCGTTTCCTCCCCCGTCCGCACCGCGAAATACGGTCCTTCCTGCGGCGGATCCCGACGATCCAGCACAGACAGCCAGGCATGGTACGCCACCACCCCGGCCATCCCGATTCCCAAGGCCGGCGCAAAGGACGGCATCCGCCGCCACTCGAAGTCCCGCACCCGCCCCGCCAGGCGTCGCCACGCCGGAAGCTCCCCGCCGGCCCCCTTTCGCCGCGGCGGTTCGGTCGGCACCGCCCCCTCCCCGGCCGTCAACACCCGTCCCAGCACCCACGCCAGAAGCGGCAACCCCACCAGGATGGCGTCCCCGATGCCGTCGTGAAACCGGTCCATCGCCTCCACACCCCGCGTCTCCATGACCAGACACAACGCGAGCGTCCGCCCCAGGTTCAGCACCATGGCCAGGGCGGCACACAGGACGATCAACATCAGGCGCCGGCCCCACCGCAGAAAAAACAACTCCCCCACCGCCAGGCTGATCATCAGGCTGGCCTGCAACGACCGGATCCCGCTGCACGCCTCGGCAATCCCCACCGGACCCTCCCGCATCAGAATCGTCGTCCCCTGCGGCTGCGCATGAATTCCCAGCACATGCAGCACCTCGACAATCACCGTCGCCACCATCTGCTGCAGCCCGATCGTCACCGGTGTTTCGTACCGTTTGGGCCAGGCCACCGCGGTCAGGAAGAAAAGCACCGGAAACGCCAGGGTCCGCACCAACGGCCAGCCCCCCAGACAACGCCCCGCCCAAAGCGTCGCCCCCACCGCCGCCAGCGCGAGGCCCCAGTTGTTCAGCCGGTCGTCGGGCAGTTCGTTGCGGAGCAACTCGACCGGCAATGCCAGCAAGGCCACCAGCGCCACCCCAAGCCCGATCGCCGACGGTCGCGCCGGCCAGCGCGGCGCCCCCCACAATTCCCGGCCCACCATCGGCTCATCCAGCCGGCGCCACAGGAAGAACACGATCAACGGAGTGACAAACCACCCGTACGAGTACATCGGGTTGTCCCGCCACTCGTCCACGCACCCCGCCACCGCCCAGACCCACAATCCCAGCAGTCCCAGCCCCAGCGCCCACGCCCGTCCCACCCCCGGTCTCCCCAACGCCCCCGATGCGCCACCCGCATCCGCCCCCGTGGACGCCGCCGCTGACTCGGTTCCCATCGCCATGTGCGCCCTCTCCTACCGGCCGGGCCCCGCGGCGTCCACAAACTCATCCGCCGGATCGAAGGGCGGGATCGGGATGTTCAACAACCGCATCCGTCCCACCGCCCGATGGCGGCACCCCGGATGGATCATCACCGCCATCAACGGCAGGACGGGCAACCGGTTGCCATCCAGCTCAAGGTGACCCTCCCCTTCAAGAACCACGTAGATCTCCGTGGTCCGCCCGTGATGGTGAAGGGCCGCCTCCCCTTCGATCTCCACCAGATGCACCGTCGCCAGCCCCCCGGGCACCCCGCCAAAGCCGCGCCGCGCCGTCCCGCACGGACAGGGCACCGGCGGCAACTGGTCCAGTTGCACCACCGCGTATCGCTCCATGCCGAACCCTACCCTGCCGCCGCGCCGTCCGTCCACCCGCACCGGAGCGATGGGATCAGGACGATTCGGTGCATCCCGGAGTTGTGGGTGAGGAGGCAGCCAATCGGAGGGACGAGCTCCGCGAGTCCACAACCCAAAGCACCACCCCCTTGCGGCCTCGTGGAACCCTGCCCTCCGACGTCACCACCCCGTTCCACCCTTCGGAGGGACGAGCTCCGCGAGTCCACAACCCAGCGCTCCACTCCGCTGCGGCCTCGTGGAACCCTGCCCTCCGAGGCAACGCTTCGCGACGTTCGCACCTCTCCCCACGACTCCGGGATGCACGGACGCCGGTTTGGGCCCGTACCCGCGGCTTGCCAAGACCCCCGCCCTTGCGAGACACTTTCCCCGACGGGACGCCCGCCACTTTCTGGCGTCGCCCGTTCCCGATCGCGCGGGTAGCTCAATTGGCTAGAGCGTCGGCCTCCGGAGCCGAAGGTTGTGGGTTCAAGCCCCGCCCCGCGCACCACCTCGATTCGGGCGTCCTGGCGTGAGCCCGGTTGCTCATCCCAAGGCACCCCTCCCCGGCCGGCCTCGTGGAACCCGACCCTCCGATTCCTCCCCTTCGCTTCACTCCGGAGGGACGAACTCCGCGAGTCCACGCCAACCGTAAATGATCGGGGGATCGGCGACCTGCGTCACCGATCCCCCGTCAATGTTCAGCTTGCGGAACCAGCCGCCGCCGCCCTGGGCCTTACCAGAACCCGAAGCCGTGATAGCGGTGGTTGTGGATCCAGCGCCGGTAGATGGCCTCGAGGGCGTACCGGTTCGAGTGACTTCGCAGCAACCCGAACCATCCCTGGTTGTACACGAACAGGTCGGTCCAGCCGCCGGTGCCGCGGAACTCGGCCACGTGGAAGTTGTCCACGGATCCCAGGTTCCATCCGCCGATCCAGCCGGACTGCCAGGTGCCCTGAAGGGCGTTTTCGCCGTTCGAGCGCAGGATGCCGAGATACTGCGTGGACCAGTTCACGGCATTGAACACCACCAGGTCCTCGTTGCCGTCCCCGTTCACATCGGCCGCATAGAACCGGTCCCGGCGGCGCATGTTCCAGCCGGGGATGGTGTCCTCGTACCGGCGCCGGAACTGGAGCCGGCCCGCCTCGTTGCAGGCGAACAGGGCCAGATACTCCGGACCCCAGTCGCGCCCGTTGAAGATCGCCAGATCCTTGGTCCTGTCCCCGTTGAAATTCACCGGGATCAGCTCGTCCTGGCGCCGCATCGTCCAGAACAGGGAGTTCCCCTGCTGGATCGTCCCGTAATACCGGTCGGCGAGGGACAACGCGCTCCCCGTCGAGTTGAAGATCATCAGGTGAACCTGATTCCAGTCCTGGGTGTTGTGCGCGATGACTCCCATCCTCCCGTCGCCGTTGTAGTCGCCCACGTGGAACCTCTCGTTCCGCCCCATCTCCCACCCCGGCAGGTAACGGTCGTACCGCCTTGAGTACACCAACTGCGTGCCGGTCGAACGAAGCATCAGGAAATACGGCATGTTCCAGTCGCGCCCATTAAAGACCATCAGGTCGTCCCTTCCGTCCCCGCTAAAATCCCCGGCGTAGAACTGGTCGTTGCGCCTCATCTCGCCCCAGCCCGGCAGGTCCCGGTCGTACCGGCGCACCGGCTCGAATCCCGTTCCCGTCGATCGCAGCAGACAGAGATACGGCTGGTTCCAGTCCACCAGGTTGATCACGTACAGATCCGTCCGGCCATCCCCATCGAAGTCACCCGGAATCAAAATGTCGTTCCGGCGGAACTCCCAGGACCGGGTGGCCGCCGCGTTGCGCAGCAGATCCGTGTGGTACCACGTCGGCTCGAGGACCCCGGTCACCGCCCGCGGAGGCGTGCCCGTGACCGGATCGTTCGGCCCGACCGTGCGGTCCCGCGCCAGGTACAACGACAACTGCCGGTCATCCAGGATCACCAGGTCGGTGCGGCCGTCCCCGTCGAAGTCACCCACCACGCTCTTCCGGAAGTCCCCTTCCTGAAAGCCGCGCGCCGTCTCCCGCACCGCGGTGTACCCGACCGGGTTGTGCGGCGGGGTGTTGTTGTTCATGCGGCCCCGCCACGACGGACGGAAGATGCCGTTCCACCACTGCTGGTTCCCGCGGGTCGCCCCGGGAAACAATCCGACGTCCTGGTCGGTGTTGGCCACATTCGCCTGCGCCGTCGGGACCGGCCGCGTCGGCGGGATCCACACGTTCCATTTGATCTGGTTCCGAACGGTGACCCGGGTCTGATTCACCTCCGTGAGTTCCGCGCCCGCGTAACTCCCGCACCCCGCCGCTCCCTGGTTGCACTGATACTCGTCCTGCTGGCTGGCAAAGAAGTGCCCGAACTCGTGCGCGAACGTCCCCCATCCGCTGGCCAGCGTCACCGCGAAGTGAGTGCCCCGGGCGCACCCGCCGCCCGTGCTCACATTCAACACCACGGCGATCCCGTCCACCTCGGGCACCAATCCGTTGATGATCCCGTTCATGAGCGCGATCGTGTTCGGCCCGGGCTCCATCCAGCAGCGGTTCCAGACCCCGCTGTACCGGTACTGCAGCGCCGTGTTGCGCGTCGTGACCACCGCCCCGTTGGTGTTCACCGTCGTGATCCCGGACTGCGCCGAGAAGGTGTTGACCCGGAAAATGTTGATCCCATTGAGAATCTCCCGGTGCACGTCCCGCGACAGCAGATCCTGCATCACGGTGTTCTCGACGTAATTGTTGAACGCATTCTGGTCGGCCGCGGTATTGGCAAAGCCGTCCCCGATCACGACGAAGTTGAACTTCGACGCCCGCGGACCGCTCCGGAACAACTGCGTCACCGTCGGCGCCGGCAGCCCCGCCGCCAGGGAGGCCCCGCCTCCCGTCCGTCGCGGCTCGGTCTCCCTCGCCACCTTGACCAGGTCATCCCCGGTGGTCCTGCCGATCGACTTGAAGCTGTCCTGGTGCTTCGCAAACGTCTCCGGATCCAGAACCTCGATTTCCGCCGGGCCCATGTACCGGAAGAACTCGATCGTCATCCCCTGAAGCGCCGTGTCCTTCTCCAGCACCGGAATCGGCACCCGCACATCGGCCGCGGGCTGTTCCTCGCTCCCATGCGATCCCCGATATGGCGGCGGAGGATCGTACGACCGGATCTCGAACGGATTGTCCAGGGCCCCGATGAAATAGATCTGGTTCAGGAAACGCTCCCGATCGGCCACCGGCGACCGCACCACCCATACCAGCGAACCCACGCTGGGGTGTTTCGGCCAGTGGGGGGTCTCCACCAGAAGCGGATCCAGCCGCCACGCGTCGCCCGCCACCAGGGCCGCCTCGACAATCGCCACGCCGCCGTCCGCCTTCACCTCCAACGCGGCCCTCAGGTGCCGGCCAGGCTCGACGAAGTTCGGGTTGATCTCCTGCGGCAATTCCTTCTCCGGATCCGGCACCTCCACCCGGAACACCTTGTCCGATGTCGATCCCGGCTCCGGCGGTTCCAGCGTGAACGCCTCCGGACGCGGGAAATTCGGGATTCCCTCGAAGCCGTCCTCGATCTTGCCCCGGCCAATGTCCGCCGGGTCGTCCGGAAGCTCCCGCTCCTGGAACCGCTCGATCCCGCTCCATCGCTCCGGCAGCGCCGGATCGTCCTTTTCCGGCGGGGTCGTCCAAACCCTGAAACCCCGGCTGGCCAGCGCCTCCCCGATCTCAACGCCCTCCATCTCCCCCGGCTCCCACGGTCGCCACGGATCGTACGGCTCGGTGGGAAACACGTCGCTTCCCAACTGCCGCCTCAGCGAAGCCAGCACCACCCCCGTCGGCGCGGCCTGGCCGACCTTCAGCACCGTCGCCTTGCCATCGTCCGTAACAACGATGTCGTAGGGAGTCACACTAAACCGGTAGAACCGGTACGGTACGGCCTTGGTCTCTTCCCCCTCGTGAGTCGGCACCGCCATCGTGACAGGCAGGCCCGCCGAGATGACCGGCTCACCCACATCCACCCACCGCGGCGTCGCCGGACTCTCCGAGGTTTGTAGCTGAATCACTGAGTCCGCCGGCGCGGACATCACCAGTTCTACGAATCCGCCTGAGCCGAATTCGTCCTCGTAGGGCGCAATGCGTGGAAAGACGGGCAATGCGTCCTGCCCAGTTACAGTAGGACTCAGGCCAAGAAGGCCCGCCGCCACGAACAACACCTGGGCACGGCAAAGGAATGAAGTGGAGTCTGTCATGAGTTCCTTGGTTCAACCGCCTTGTGGCCCGGGAAAGCCCTTGCTGTGATTGGCAACGAGTCCCCGGCTTGCCGGCCACCGTAGTGATTCGAATCCTGACGTCAAGAAAAGCTGCTCCCAAAACTCTTTCACATCGATCCGGGGTGGCTTCAACCCACCGGGCCTTCCGCCTCTCCTCCGTGCCTGGGTGTATCCGCTTTTTCCCGTGCCCCTTCCTTCCATCCGGCGATACCCTCCCCGCACGATGTCGTGTCTCCTCCGCTGGAGCCTGTTCTGCGTCCTTCTGGGTGCCTCCGTGCCATCCGGCGCCGAAGTGCTCTTCGATTTCCAAACCCCGTGGCGCTGGCGCAAGGCCACTTCCGAGCCGTCCTCCCCCGATCCCAGCGCCTGGCGGACCCCCGGGTTTCAGGACACCGCCTGGAACATCGGCCCCGCCCCGTTCTACTACGGGGAACCCCTCACCGGCACCCTGCTCGGCGACATGCGCGGCAATTACACCGGCATCTACCTGCGGAAAACCTTCGTCGTGGACGATCCAGCCGCCTTCACCGGACTTCGCCTCCACGCTCTGTCCGACGACGGCTTCGTCGCCTGGCTCAACGGTCATCCAGTCGTCCGCTTCAATGTCCCGGATGGCGAAATCCCCTTTCGCGGCACCTCCCGACCCGCCCTGGCGGAACCGATCCCCACGGAGTCCCACGAGATCCGGAACTTCCGCGAAATCCTGGCGCCGGGCCCCAATGTGATCGCCGTCCATGCCCTCAATGCGTCCCTCGGCGACAGCAGTGACTTCGTCTTCCAGGCGTCGCTCGAAGCGGACATCGACACCGATCCTCCGCAGGTGCTCGCGGTCGTTCCGGCCCCCGGCTCGCGTGTCCGCGAGCTTTACCGGCTGACGGTGATGTTCAATGAACCCGTCACCGGGGTGGATGCCGGCGACCTGCTCCTTGGAGGGCAGGCGGCCACGAATCTCATCGCCCTCGACGCCGATCAGTACGTGTTCGAGTTCCCGGCGGCGCCACCCGGGAACCTTGCCGCCGCATGGGTTCCCCACCATGGCATCCGCGACACCGCCCCTCTCGCCAACGCCTTCGCCGGCGGTTCCTGGGAATACACCGTCGATCCGGATCTGCCCCCTCCGGCGGTTTCCATCAGTGAGTTCATGGCCTCCAACCGGCGCACCCTGAACGACGAGGATGGAGACGCCTCCGACTGGATCGAGATCGCCAATCCCACCGCGGAACCGGTTTCGCTCGAAGGATGGACCCTGACCGATTCGGCGGCTCAATGGGCGAAATGGCGGTTTCCAGCCGTCACGCTCCCGGCCGAGGGATTCCTGGTGGTGTACGCCTCCGGGAAGGACCGCCGCGATCCGGCCCGACCCCTGCACGCCAATTTCAGCCTCGACCGCGCCGGCGAGTATCTCGGGCTCTACCGCCCCTCCGGGCAGGTGATGTCCGAGTTCGCCCCCGCTTTCCCCCCGCAGGAGGAGGACATCTCGTACGGACGCCTGCCCACCGACCCGCTCTTGTCCGGATACTTCGTGGAACCGACACCCGGAGCCCCCAACACCGAGGGTGGACCCGGATTCGCCCCGGCCGTGCGCTTCTCCCGGATCGGGGGGACCTTCACCCAGCGCTTCACCCTGGTCCTCTCCGCCGAACACCCGGAGGCCACGATCCGGTTCACCACCGACGGTTCCCTGCCCACCGGTCAGTCGCCCGCGTACGACTCGCCCCTGACCGTTTCCACCACCCTGCGTCTCCGGGCCCGGGCCTTTGTTCCCGGACTCCTCCCGGGACCGCCCTCGGCGGAATACTACGTGCAGGTCAACGCCTCGGCCCTGGGTGTCACCTCGCACCTGCCGCTGGTCGTCATGCACGGCTTCGGTCGGGGTACCGTGCCGGCCGATGGCGAATACCCTGCGTTCTTTTCCCTCTACGAACCCCGGGGCGGCGTGAGTTCTCTGACCAACGCCCCGGACCTCCGCACCCGCGCGCGCCTCAACATCCGCGGCTCGAGCACGCTGGGGCAGCCGAAAAAGAATTACAGTGTCGAGTTCCGGGATGAACTGGATGCCGCCCGCAACCTCTCCCCGCTCGGCATGCCCGCCGAGTCCGACTGGATTCTCTACGCCCCCAACAATTTCGAACCCATCCTCATCCACAACCCGTTCATGTACCAACTGAGCAACGAACTCGGCTGGTACGCCTCCCGCACCCGCTTCGTCGAGGTGTACTTCCAGCCCGGCTCCGGCGCGCTCGGGTCCAGTCAGTACGCCGGCATCTATGTCCTCATGGAAAAGGTCAAACGCAACGCCAGCCGCGTCGCCATCGACCGCCTCCAACCGGAGCACATCCTGCCTCCCCAGGTCACCGGCGGTTACCTCCTCAAAATTGACCGCCTCGACCCCGGCGATTCCGGACTGGGCGCCGCCGGCCAGACGATCGCCTACGTCGATCCCAAGGAGCGCGACATCCGCCTGCCCCAGCGCGTGGCCCAGCGCAACTACATCCGCGATTACCTCAACGCCTTCGGCACCGCCCTCAACGCCCCCAACTGGCAGCACCCAACGCTCGGCTGGCGGGCCTACGTGGACCAGGAATCCTGGCTCGATCATCACCTCCTCAACGTCCTCGCCTTCAATGTCGATGCCCTCCGCCTCAGCACCTTCTTCCACAAACCCCGCGAGGGGCGCCTGACCTTCGGCCCCATCTGGGATTTCGACCGCGCCCTCAATTCCACCGACGGTCGCGACGCCAACCCCCGTGTCTGGTCGGCCTCCGGCGGGACGGACTTCTTCAACTATCCGTGGTGGGGCCGTCTCTTCCGCGATGCCGACTTCTGGCAACGCTGGATCGATCGCTACCAGGAACTCCGCCTGACCTCCTTCTCCCAGGACCGCCTCTTCGCCCTCGTCGACGATCTCACCGACGAAGTGCGTCCCGCCCAACCCCGCGAAGCCGCCCGCTGGCCCGGTTTCACCACCCCGCGCGGCAGTTACCAGAACGAGATCCAGATCCTCAAGACCTGGCTCTCCCGCCGCCTCGCCTTCATGGACACCAACTTCCTCGCCGCCCCCACCCTCGGCCGCCAACCCGGTGTCGTCCCCCCCAACTCATCCCTCACCCTCTCGGGTCCCCCCGGCGCCCAGATCCACTACACCCTCGACGGCTCCGACCCGCGCGCACCCGGCGGCGCCGTGTCCGCATCCGCCCTGACCTACGCCGGCCCAATCCCGCTCGGCACCCGGGCCCTGGTCACCGCCCGCGCCCGCAATCTGTCGCACCGCAATCTGACCGGCTCGGGCAATCCGCCGATCTCGTCCCCATGGTCGGGCAGAACCCAGGCGCGCTTCTCCACCCTGCCCGCACCCGAACCCGGCGAACTCCGCATCACCGAGATCCATTACCGACCCTCGGCGCCCTCCGCCTCCGAACTGGCGGCTCTCCCCTCGCTCTCCCGCGGCGACTTCGAATTCATCGAACTGGCCAATCTCGGAACCCGCACCCTCGATCTCATCGATCTCCACGCCGTCCAGGGTATCCGCTTCGCCTTCGCCACCGGAACCCTCACCGTCCTCGGCCCCGGCGAACGCCTCGTCCTTGTCCGCAACCCCGCCGCGTTCACCCTCCGCTATGGCGCCGTCCCCCAGGTCGCCGGCGCCTTCGAGGGCGGACTCGACCGCACCGGCGAACGTCTCCGGTTCGCCACCTCCTCCGGACAGGTCATCGCCGAGGTCGAGTTCCGCGACGGCTGGCACCCGACCACCGACGGCTTCGGCTTCTCCCTCGTTCCCGTGGACGAATCCGCCCCGCCCCCGCCGCCAGGCCGGTTCCCGGAACTCTGGCGGCCCAGCGCCTTTCCCGGCGGTTCCCCCGGCCTCCCCGATCCCGCCCCCGTCCGTCCCGCCTCCGTGGTGATTCACGAAATCCTCACCCACACCGATCTGCCCCAGCGCGACGGCATCGAACTCCACAACCCCGGCCCCTTCCCCGTCTCCATCGGCGGTTGGTATCTCACCGACGACCGCACCGTGCCCGCCAAATACCGCCTCCCGCCCGGAACCGTCCTTCCCCCCGGCGGCTATCTCTGGCTCGACGAGGGCGATTTCGCCGATCAGGCCGCCCCACTCCCCGGTTTCCGCCTCGATTCCACCGGCGAATCCGCCTGGCTCTTCGGCACGGACCCCTCAGGTCAACTCACCGGCTACGCCCACGGATTCCGCTTCGGCGCAGCCGCCAACGGAGTGAGTTTCGGCCGCGAATTGACCTGCGACGGCCTCGAACGTCTCGTGCCCCAACGCGCCTTCACCCCAGGCGCCCCCAACGCCGGCCCCCTGCCCCCTGCCGTCGTCCTGTCCGAAATCCACTACCGCCCGCCGGACATCCGGCTTGGCTCCTACGGCCTCAATGACACCACCCTCGAATTCGTGGAACTGGTCAACGCCTCCCCACATCCCGTGCCCCTCTTCGATCCCGAATTCCCAACCCACACCTGGCGCCTCACCGGTTCCATCGACTTCACCTTTCCCCCGGACATCACCCTGCCCCCGGGCGCCATCCTCCTGCTCGTTCACTTCGATCCGGAGACCAATCCCCAGGCCCGCGTGCAATTCCAGACCACCTTCAACGTGCCTCCTTCCATCCCCCTCTTCGGACCTTTCGCCGGTTCCCTCCCCAATTCCGATGGAACCCTGGAGCTCGTCCGACCCGACCGCCCCCAGGGTCCGACCTCCCCGCAACCCGGCATGATCCCGGCCATCGTCGTGGACCGGCTGAACTATACGGACCGCGCTCCGTGGCCCGCCTCCGCCGATGGCGGCGGCCATTCCCTTCAGCGCGTGGAATTCGATGCCCTGGGCAATCAACCCCGCGTCTGGATCGCCGCCCCGCCCACCCCCGGACGGCTGCCCCCGCCCAACCTCGATTCCGACGGCGACGGCCTCCCCGACGCCTGGGAGGTCCGTCATTGCCTCGATCCCATGGACCCCGATGACGCGCTCCTCGACACCGACGGCGACGGGGCGACCAATCGCGACGAGTTCCTCGCCCGCACCCATCCGCAGGATCCGGACGATGTGCTCCGCTGGACCCATGCCGCCGCCACGCCTGACCGGCTGACCCTGTCCTTCATCGCCAAGGCCGGCCTCGCGTACCGCATCGAATCCCGGGACGGTTTCGAAACCTCATGGCAGACCTGGCAGCTCATCCCCGCCGCACCCGGGGACCGCACCCTCGAACTGCCCGATCAGCCTCCCGCCGCCGTCGCGCGCTTCTATCGCATCCGCATCGATCCCGCCCCTTGACCCCGCAGGATCGCACGGCCGCGGCCGCGCAAGTCCTCCAGGCTTCGACAACTCGAAGCCTGGTGCATCCCGGTCAGCACCTGCCCGGCAATCGTCGGTGCCATTCTCATCGCGAACGATGCCGGCATACCTCTTCCGGTCGGTTTGCGCTTTACCGGATGGATCGACGTCTATTCCATGCGATGAACTTACTCTCACCATGAGCGCAACCACTTCCACCCTTGAAGCTTCGGCATCCGTCACGCCGGTGTTTGCCCCGTCCGTTCAGGCGGGCGTATCGCCTGAACCGGACATCGTCGCGTTCCTGGCTTCGCCGCGTCCATTGTTGATCGACGGAGAATGGGTGGAGGCGGCGTCCGGGCGCACGTTTGACACCTTCAATCCAGCGACCGGCGAAGTTCTTGCCCGGGTTGCGGAAGCGGACGCCGAAGATGTGGATCGCGCGGTTGCGGCGGCGACCCGTGCCCTGAACGGCCCCTGGGGGAGTGTCACGCCTTCGGACCGATCTCGGATGCTGTGGCGATTCGCCGACTTGATCGAGCAGCACGCCGTTGCCCTGGCCACGCTGGAATCGCTCGACAACGGCAAGCCCTTTGCTTTGGCCCGACATGGGGACATCCCGTTCGCGGCCGACACGATCCGGTACATGGCGGGTCTGGCTCGGGGTCTCCACGGCGAAACCGTGCCGCTCTCGGCCCCGTTTCAACCCGGTCAGCGGTTCCTTGCCTACACCCTCAAGGAGCCGGGCGGCGTGGTTGGACAGATCATCCCTTGGAACTTTCCGATCCTGATGGCGGCCTGGAAACTCGGACCCGCCCTGGCCGCGGGATGCACGATCCTCCTCAAGCCCGCGGAACAAACACCTCTCACCGCCTTATACCTGGGCCAACTCGCACTTGAGGCGGAAATCCCACCCGGCGTGCTCAACATTCTCCCCGGCTACGGCGAGACCGCGGGAGCCGCGATCGCCGCCCACCCCGGCGTCGCAAAGGTCGCGTTCACGGGTTCGACCGAGGTGGGCAGGCGGATTGTCCAGGCCGCGGCCGGAAATCTGAAGAAGGTCACGCTCGAACTCGGCGGCAAGTCCCCCAATGTCATCCTCGAAGATGCCGACGTCGCCACCGCGACCGAGGGCGCGGCGGGCGGGGTCTTCTTCAATTCCGGCCAGGTCTGCACGGCGGGATCGCGGCTTTTCGTGCACACGCGACACTTCGATCAGGTCGTCGATGCCCTCGTTGCCGGCGCCAGGGCGACGCGTCTCGGTCACGGCTTCGACCCCCAAGCCACGATGGGACCACTGGTCTCGCGCGAGCAACTTCAGCGCGTATCGGGTTACGTGGATCACGCGGCCCGCGAAGGAGCCCGGGCGGCGGTCGGCGGCCGGAAGGGCGGAAGTCCGGGGTATTACTACGAACCCACCGTCCTGCTCCAAACCAACCCGGGCCACCGGATCGTACGCGAAGAGGTCTTCGGTCCCGTGGTCGCGGCGATCCCTTTCCGCGAAGTCGAGGATGTCATCGCCGCCGCCAATGACACCACCTACGGCCTGGCGGCCGGTGTGTGGACCCGCGATGTCCAGAAGGCTCACCGCGTCGCGCACGCGCTCCATGCGGGCACGGTCTGGGTCAACACCTATCACGTCTACGACAACGCCCTCCCGTTCGGCGGATACAAACAATCGGGGTGGGGTCGTGAACTTGGGAACGACGCCCTCGAAAACTACACCGAGACCAAGTCGGTGGTCGTCGCCCTGTAACCCGCCGCTCCAATCGTTCGCCAACCACCTCACACCATCCAATCCAAACCTCAACTCAACGGATTCATGAGACGATTCGCATCGCCGTGAAGACGCCAATGGCCGAAGAAGCTCTCTTCCAGGTCGCGGCACTCCTGCCCGCCGAGGAGCGGGCTGCCTTCCTCGACCGCGAATGCGGGGGGGACGGTGCCCTGCGCGCGCGCCTGGCCGCCCTCCTCGCGGCTCACGATCAGCCCGAAACCCTGGAGTGCCTCGGATCGGGCGGCCACCGGCCCACGATTGCCCTGGACCTGCCTGCCAACCCGGGCGCCGCCGATGATTCGGTCGGCCTTGTCATCGGCCGCTACAAGCTTCTTGAACGCATCGGCGAAGGCGGCTGCGGCGTGGTCTATGTCGCCGAGCAATCCGAACCCGTCCACCGCCGCGTCGCGCTCAAGCTGATCAAGCCGGGCATGGACTCCAAGGCGGTCATTGCCCGGTTCGAGGCGGAACGCCAGGCGCTGGCGATGATGGACCACCCGGGCATCGCCAGGGTCTTCGATGCCGGCACCACCAACGCCGGCCGCCCCTACTTCGTGATGGAATTGGTCCGTGGCATCCGAATCACAGAGTACAGCGACCAGGAGAAGCTCCCCCTCCGCGACCGGCTCGACCTGTTCATCAAGGTCTGCCAGGCCATCCAACACGCGCACCAGAAGGGCATCATCCACCGCGACATCAAGCCCTCGAACATCCTGGTCACCCTTCACGACGGGGTGCCGGTGCCCAAGGTGATCGACTTTGGCATCGCCAAGGCGACGGCGGGACGACTGACCGACGCGACGGTGTACACGCAATTGCATCAGTTCATCGGGACGCCAGCGTACATGAGCCCGGAGCAGGCGGAGATGAGCGGGCTGGACATCGACACCCGCAGTGACATCTACAGCCTTGGCGTGCTGTTGTACGAGTTGTTGACCGGGGTGACACCCTTCGACGCGAAGGAACTGATGTCGCAAGGGCTCGATGCGATGAGGCGCACGATTCGGGAAAAGGAACCGCTGCGCCCGAGCACCCGGCTCACACAGCTTCAGAGCGCCCGGTCCCATACCCCGTTCCCGATTCGCGATTCGCGATTCCCCTCCGACCTCGACTGGATCGTGATGAAATGCCTGGAGAAGGATCGTATCCGACGGTATCCGACTGCACAGGATCTGGCGGCCGATCTTCGGCGGCACCTCGGTCACGAACCGGTACAGGCTCGCCCTCCCAGTGCCTGGTACCAGGTTCAAAAAGCGTGGCGCCGACATCGACTGGTGTTCGCATCGGGCGCGACGGTGGCGGCCGTCCTCGTGGCGAGCGTCGTGGTGTTGTCCTGGGCGCTGCAGGATCAGAAGCGCGCACGCAGGGATGCGGAAGACGCGGAGATTGAGCAGTCCCGACAGCGCGCCCATGCGGAAGCCGCTGGAAGGACAGCAACCGAGGAACGCGACCGCGCGGCGCGGTTGCTGTCCGTTTCCCAGGCCGAACAGGGGGTCCGTTTGTTGGAACAAGGGGACCCCATCGGGTTGCTGCATCTTCTGGAAGCCCGCAGGACGGTCGACCATCTCCCGGAGGAACGCATCCGCCGCACGCTGCTTTGGAGCGGTTGGATGAACAGCCTGCCAAAACCGGAATGGCGTTGGTGGAGCCCGCAACCGGCGGGCGCCACACCGGACAATTGGGTCGCCCGACCTTCGACACCGGGTGCGGGCCTTCCCTGGATTGCCAAGGGCGGCACCGAGGGGGATGTCACCCTTTCGGATCCGGACACAGGCCGGGCGATCGCCCGCTTCTCGACGGGTGGCCGCCGGGTTGGATCGCCGGGGCTCAGCGCCAACGGAACGCTGCTGATCGTCAATGTGGAGGGTTCCTTCCAGTTATGGGACCTCGCTCCCGTTCGTTCGAACCAACCGCCGCGTCCGTTGCTCGACCGCATTCTTCGATTTGCGATGGACCCCGTTCGCCGGCGGCTTCTTACGTTCGACAACCCGGCGGTTCCACTTCCCGGTCGGCCATCCGTCCAAAGTTCCGACCATGCGCCGGACGCCCGATACCGGCTGCAGATTTGGGACTCGACCACGGAAGATCCCTTGGTCACCACCTGGTCCGGAGATCGACAGGACCTTGTCAATCACGAGTTCGCTCTGAGCGCAGACGGTTCGCGTGTGGCTGCGGGCTTTCATACGCTGACCCTCTGGGATGCGAGGTCCGGTGAACCGGCGTCGCCACCGCTGGGAACGAATGGGACGGGCGTGGCGCATGGCCCGTCAGATCCATTTTGGTTTTCGCCGAGCGGCCAGGGGCTGTGGGTTGTGAATGGCGCGGTTTGTGCCCTCTACGACATGAACACGGGCCGTCCGAAAGGCGCTTCCACCGCGGGCCTGCACCGCTTCCAACGGCCGTGGGTGTCCCCGGGAGGCGACCACCTTGTGTTGTCCCTGACCAACGGCTTCCAAGTCATCCACCTCGACCGGGGTGAACCCATGGGACCGATTATCGCCATTTCAGACGACAACGTTCGCGCGCTGGCGCTCAGCGCGGATGGTCTGCGGCTTGCCACCTCCGGACCCGATCGCGCACTCCGGGTGTGGGATACGAAGACCGGGCGGCAATGGGGACCGACTCACATGCCTCCCCGGATGGTCACCTCGGCGGCTTTTACTTCCGATGGATCCTGGCTTTGGTTCGATTCCGTCCAAACGGAGTTCAATACCCGGGAGCTATCAACGACCTCTCAGTCCACCGGATCCGGAATGGTCTCATTGACCATCCCGCCGGCGGACTGGGTCAAGGATTGGCAGGGTGTCCGTGTCCTGGGTGTCCGGGATGACGGGGAAGTGTTGACCTACAGCAATGCCGACAAGGCCATGGCCTGGCGGAACCCGGCTTCCGACCGGATTTCACGGGAATGGCCCGTCTCCGACAGCGGCGCCATGATCGGATCGGCGCTCAGTCCCGACGGCGCGATGGTGGCCGCCGCCTTCCAGTCCGGTCGGGAAGGTTCCGAAGTGCGTCTCTGGGACTCCATCACCGGCCGGCAGTTGGAACCGTCCATCACCTGGACCAACCAGGGCTCACTGGCCTTCAGTCCGGACGGCCGGACACTTGCGGGACTCGTGGGCAACGATGGTACCGGCTCGATCCAGTTGTGGGACGTTGCCACCCGGCAATCCGGCGCAATTCTACCCTCGGCGCCCAAGCAGATCACTTGGCTGGCGCTGTGGTTCAGCCCGGATGCCCGGTTCATCGCTGCCCGCAATAGCTACGCCATCTCGGTGTGGGACGTGGCCGCCGGGCGGTTGGCCTCGGGATCCCCCATGGACTTCTACCTGGCCATCAGCGACGACTGGAAATGGGCGATCGGCCTCGAGTTGCTCGATTTCACGGATCCGAGAGATCCCCGACCGCCGCCGAATCCAGTGGCGTCCCGCGATCTTCAATCCAAGCGCGCCGGCCTGGCGTTGAGCCCGGATGGTCGATGGCGCGCGGCGCAGGCGGGCGACCTGTCGCTGCGCCTCTGGGATAACACGACCGAACGTCCGGTCGGCCACGAAATGAAGCTGTCCGGGTTGCCCCGTCAGGCTGTGTTCAGTCCGGACGGACGCTTCCTGGTCCTTTTCGAATCGTCGTCCTCCGGTGGACGATCAGGCCAGGGGATGAACCTTCGATTCTGGGAGACTTCGACCGGGTTGCCGCTTGCGCCCGCCGTGGCACTACGCGATCAGCCGGTGGAATTCCTGTTCGACCGCGATTCACGGATACTCACACAGAAGGCTCCCTTTGAGACCAGCCAAACCCTGGTCATCCTCCTTCCGGAACGCGAGGTTCCCCTTGCCGAGATGGAACGTCAGAGCTGGAAGCTCAGCGGTTGCCGCCTCGACGATTCAGGGAACGTGGACATCCTCACACAACGGGAGCTTCAACGCCTGGAAACCGTCGTGCCTCCGTCATCCGCCGGATCGCCCTGATAACGCCGACTCATGAAGACCTCCTACGTGAACGATCTGAACACCGACGCCATCGGATTGCTGATTGAACGGTGCCGCCAGGTGCCTTCACCCCAGAGCCACGTGGTGCTTTACACCCCGGGCGGGGCGGTCGGGCGCGTGCCGGCGGACGCAACGGCGGTCTCCTATCGCAACGCCCTGCATATCCTGCTGTGGGTGGGCATGTGGAATTCGACCGACGAGGATGAATCCAACCGGGCGTGGATGCGGGAATCCTGGGGGACCGCCGAGAGGTTCGGTTCCGCCGGATTCTATCCGGACTACGAAGCCGAGACCGCTCCCGAACGCATGACTGCGGCGTTTGGCGCGGCCAAGTTTCAGCGATTGGCCGCGTTGAAGGCCAGGTTTGATCCATCCCACCTGTTTCGGCTGAACCAGAACATTCCATCGGCGAGGGTTTCGCCAGGATGGAGATGGGTCTGATCCTGGCCACGTGGCTCCGTCGATTCCGGTTCGAACCGACGGCGTCGGCCCCGGTTCCCAATCCTGCGTTCATGCTTCGACCGAGGAACGGGGTTTCGCTGCATGTATGCCCGAGATAGCCGCGGACTCGCATGTGGAAGTCGTAGAGCTCGCGGGTTGAATGATAACGTTCACCTTGGTCAGTCTGATCGATTCTGTGCCGGACTGGGGAACGCTGGCGGCAGCGGCAGCCGGTTTTGCGCTGATCAGGGAAACGATCCCAAGTCTGCTGGTTGGAAAGGCGCTTCGACGGTTCTCGGTCTGATCGTCCCGGAAGGCCGGGGCTGGCTCGGTCCGCTGCATGTCCTCGACATACTTGTCGCGCGGGATTTGCGCTTCTATGAGTGGCATCCCATGTCAACCAACGGCACCACCACGAGCGCTCGAGCGGCAATCTCCAATATTTCGCAATTCGAGCGGACGGCCCGATCCACCCCCGTTGGCGGTTCCGTTTACGGTGAGGGCAGCGAGGCAAGCCGTTCACGATGGCTGGGAATCTTCGCACGCATGGCCTTGGCGCGGGGTCGAGACGTCCAAGCCGACGGACTGCAACACCTGCCTTCGGAGGGCGGGGCGCTCCTGGTCTCCAACCATGTGTCCGCCTCCGATGCCTTGATCATTGCCGGCGCCCTCCGGCGGCGCGTGCTTGTCGTCTTGAGGGAGGACGACCCGGCGTTGCGAGTGGCCGGCGCAGGGTCGTCTCGCTGCGAGGCGATCGTCCTGCCCCGCGCCGCGTCGCCGCGCGAACTTCAGGACCGGTTTCGGCAGGTCGCCGAGGCCCTTCGCGGAGGCCAATGGGTCTGCGTGTTCGGCGAAGGGCAGGTAAGTCGGACGGGCCAGATGTTGCCCTTCGGGACAGACAGCGAGGAGATCATGAAAGGAGTGGAGGCTCCCATCGTTCCGGTGGGGCTTGTGATCGCCCCGGGCCGGGGGTGGTCCCGGTGGCGGGAATCGGTCTGGGTGCACTTCGGAAACCCCGTTTCCTCCGCCACGACCGCCGTTGAGATCCGGAACGCGGTGCAGGAGGCGGTGAGCGAGGCCTGGCGGCGGCGGGCACAAGTGTGCGAACCTCTTCACCGAGCCTTTCGGCGGACCGCACGGCGTCACCCGTTCCGGTTCGCCATGGGCGATGCCCGAGTTCCTTCTCTCGGATTTCTGGCCGCGCTGGCCGGCGCGATCCACCTGGCCCGAAAGCTGCGAAGTCACTGGGCCGCGGAGGAGAAGGTCGGCATCCTCCTGCCTCCCTCTGTGACAGGTGCTCTGGTCAACTTCGCCGCGCTGCTGGCCGGGAAGGTCGTGGTGAACCTCAACTACACGAGTTCGAGCCAAACCATCGCATCCTGTCTGAGCCAGTGCGGAATCCGCACCTTGATCACCTCCCGGCTCTTCCTGGAGAAAGCGAAGGTGAACCCGCCCTGCCCCGTGTTGGCCCTGGAGGACGCTGTCGGAAAACCGCGATGGGGCGAACGACTCGTTGCGTTGGCCATGGGCGGGCTACTTCCGGCTTCCTGGCTGGAACGGGCTCTGGGGCGAACCCAGCACGCCCGCCCGGACGACCTTGCCACCATTATCTTCTCGAGCGGTAGCACCGCCGATCCCAAGGGCATCCCGCTCACCCATGCCAACGTGGCCGCCAACATCGCGCAGTTGGCGCAGGTCTATCGACTGAACTCCCGTGATCGGATGCTCGGGGTGTTGCCCTTCTTCCACTCGTTCGGCTACACGGCCACGCTCTGCCTCCCGGCAACCTTGGGGCTGGGCGTTGCCTACCATCCGACTCCGCTGGATGCGGCGGCCGTGGGTCGCCTGGTTCGCGATTACGGGCTGACCTTCCTCCTCGGCACCCCGACCTTTCTTCAGCTCTACCTCAACGGCTGCCGCCCGGACGATTTCGGCAGCCTGCGCGTTGTCATGGTCGGCGCCGAAAAGTTGCCGGATCGCCTGGCGACGGCGTTCGAGGACAAGTTCGGCATCCGACCTTTCGAAGGCTACGGATGCACGGAATGCGCGCCTGCGGTGGCGGTGAACACCCACGATTTCCGCACCACGGGCGTCCTGCAGGTCGGTGCGAAGCGGGGGAGCATCGGCCATCCCCTCCCTGGCATCGCGGTTCGCATCGTGGATCCCGTGACGGAACAGCCCGTTCCAGCGGGGCAACCAGGCCTGTTGCTCGTGCGCGGCCCGAATGTGATGCAGGGGTACCTGGGACGCTCCGACCTCACGGCGCGTGCCTTCCGCCAGGGCTGGTACGTCACGGGAGACATCGCCACGATGGATGACGACGGCTTTCTGCGGATCACCGACCGCCTGAGCCGGTTCAGTAAGATTGGCGGCGAAATGGTGCCGCATCTCCGGGTGGAGGAATGTCTGCACGAGTTGGCCGCCGTCACCCAGTTGACGTTTGTCGTCACCAGCGTGCCAGACGAACGCAAGGGCGAACGCCTGGTGGTTTTGCATACCCTGCCCGACGTGCCGTTGCGCGCCTGCCTTGACCAACTGGCCAAAGCTGATCTTCCCAACCTTTGGAAGCCGAAGCCGGACGCCTTCTTCCGTGTTGAAAGCTTCCCCCAGCTCGGATCGGGTAAGCTTGACCTCCGTCGCATCAAGGAACTCGCCAGGAGCCTTGCCTCGTGAACCTGCAGCGGACCCAGAAACCGTACGTTTTTCGGCCGCCCCGGTCGGCGCGCTGGTTTCGCCCATTGCTTCACCTGATTTCGGCCGGGTTCCTCCGGTTCCGGTTTCGCATCCGACGCCTGTCGGTCAAGGGGGAGCAGGAGCTCATTCGCCTCGCCCGGAAAGGTGAGTCCGTCCTGGTGACTCCCAACCATGCCGATCATGCCGACCCCTGTCTCCTGGTTGAAGTCGGCCGCCGAGTCGGGCTCGCCTTCCAGTTCATGGCAGCCCGGGAATGCTTCGAGCGGGGCCCGCTCAGCCGATTTGTCCTTCAACGCTCGGGCGCCTTCTCCGTCGATCGCGAAGGCAACGATCTCGCTGCCCTGCGGACCGCGATGAGCCTTCTCCGCACGGGGCATCATCCACTGGTGATCTTCCCGGAAGGCGAGATCTACCACCACCACGAGGAACTCGACTTGCTCAATGAGGGACCCGCGACGATCGCGTTGCGCGTCGCGGGGAAACTACCCCTCGGGAGGCGGGCCTACGCCATCCCCACTGCCATCCGCATCCGGCATGATCCGGCAGTGGAAGGGACATTCGCGCGCCGATTGGAGGTCCTGGAACGCCGCATCACCTGGAAACCCCAGCGGCATCTCGGCGTGACCGACCGTATCCTACGAATCGGAAGCGTCCTCCTTTCCATCAAGGAGGAGGAATTCCTGGGTGAGACACGCCGCGGCGACCTACATGAACGCATCGTTTGGCTTCAGGAATTCCTCGTCGGGAGCGTCGAACGACGGCACGACCTCCAACCCATGGGATCCGAACTTTCCCCAAGGATCAGCACCCTTCGCCACCGCATCCGCCTCGAGTTGCTCAGCGACGCCGCGAGCCGCCATCCCCAACGAAGGGAGCAGCTCGATGACGATCTGGATCGCCTGTTCGCCGCCCAGCAACTGTACAGTTACCGAGGCCGTTATCTGGAGAGTCGCCCCACCCTCGATCGCATCGCGGAGACCCTCTTCAAGCTCGACGAAGACGTCCTCGGGGCGGGCACCTACCCCGCGGCGCGATTCGCCGAAATCTCGTTCGGACATCCGATCGAGATAGGACCCTCTGGACGCGAAAACGGACGCAACCTCCGTGCCTCCGCCGCCGTGTTGACGCGCGAGCTCCGTCAGCGAATCCAGGACATGCTGACCGTCGACGTGCCCGTGCCCCTTCAGGAACGGAGCGAAATCCTCGGGTCCGCCACAGCGTCGTGTCGCGCCCGATAACGATCTCCGCCCCGCACGCTTCATAATCCCATCCACAGCATTCCTTCGATGCACGCCCCGAAAGAATGGATGCACGCTCCCGCTCGCAGATCGGCACCTTTTGCCGCCATGCACACCGGATCTGGTGGGGGCCGGATTCGGATGGCTTTGCTGCCGTGGAATTGGCGCTGTGAGGAACCGATGCGAACGACCATGATCCAACGACCCATCCCAACCCCAGGGGACCGCGATGCGGATCGCGGAGCCGCACATGAGCTTCCCGGCGAGACACGGTCACGAAGCGCCTGTCCTGATTGTCGTCCTGCCGTTTACGGCGCGCTCCTGGGTGCGCTGGGAACCTCCCTCGCCATCTCGTTTCCGCTCATCGTGGGCTTCCTGGTCGCCGCGCTCTCCGGTGAAAGTGAATTCATGGATTGGATCGGCTTCTTCGGCACCGTGTTCGCGAGAGCTTTTCTCGGGGGATATGGACTGGCTGGGGGTGCGTTGGGCGCATGGCTGGCCCATCGATGGGCCCGGGTCCGAAGCCGGGAGGTTGCGGACGGTCCTCAGGAATCCACAGCCGGTGTGCCGGATGCGTCCGCAACAGGCAGTTCGGGCGAGCTGAAGTTCGCCTGCCTCCAGTGCGACCAGAAGATCGCCTGCCCATCGGAATGGGTCGGACGCGAAATCCGCTGTCCCTCGTGCCTGGAGGCGCTCACCGTCCCACCGCCGCCAGGGCCGGCGGGCGATAGGTGGCGCTCGCGGAACATCGTCGCTACTTCCGGAGCCACCCTCAGTCTCGCCCTAACTTTGGCCGCCTGGACCACCATCCTCCTTGCCTGGGCCTGGGTAATTACCAGGCCGCCCGGCACGTTCAACGATCAGGGCGGCATGGTGATCACGTTCCTCATTCTGCCCCTGACCCTGGTCGCATGGCTGGTCGGAGGCCCATTCGCCTCGGCACTCGCGCATCGCGTCCGAAGGCAGGTCGGTACCACCGCATCCCTGCAGCGTACTGGATCCCTCGCATCGGCGGCCGCCTTCCTCGCCCGGGTGCTGACCTGGACAGGCATCGCGGCCGTCGGCTACGGCCTGGTGCGAGAATTCACGAGTTAAGACCCCCGCCAGACTTCCTTCCAACCCATGTACCATCTCTCCGGAATGTCGGGCGCTGTCTGCATCCTGGCGTCGCTGTTCCTGGTCATCGAACTCTGCAAAGCCCCTCTAATCGGAGACGCCGAAGTCAATACCCTCGCTTACGGCCGCCTCGCGTTCTTTGGTATCGTCGCCCTCACCTCGGCGACTGCCTCCATCCGGCTTCATCGCTCGTCGAATCTCGATGTCACTCGCCATCCATCCCTGCGCCTGCGGCTGGTCGAGGGGATTCTCTTCACACTCGTCGGAGGGATCGTGATGACCGGCGGCTTCTTGTGGCTCCAGATGTCGGGGGGATTCATGGGGTTGCACCTGATCGGCTTCCTCCTCGGTGGTGGTCTCTTGCTGCTCGGTCTGCGTAGACTGGGAAGGCGCCTTTGAACGATGCCCCGAGGGAGCTCCCGAAACACGTTGACGTCCGCAACATGAACCCCGCGTTCTCGCTGCGATTGGCGCATGAGGCAGATGTGGCGACTTGACGAAAGCACGCCCGTCAGCGCCAGCTCATGGCAGAATCCTTGGCCAGCAATCTCCAACCGCAAAGTGGCTCCTTGCCCGGCCGCGAGCACATGGTGCCCGAGGCGCGAAATGCCTCAGATTTTCTCCCCGTGGTCTACGACGAGTTGCGGCGACTGGCGGCCCATCGACTCGCCGGGGAATCCCGGGAACGCACGCTCCAACCTACAGCCTTGGTCCACGAAGTCTGGGTCCGTCTCGCCGGCGCGGGTGACCGAACATGGCAGGATCGACAGCATTTCTTCGCTACCGCAGCGGAGGTCATGCGCCGCATCCTCGTGGATCGTGCTCGGCGGCGGCAGGCGGCCAAGCGGGGGAACCACCCCGCGAGGGTTGACTTGGACGACCTCGAAGTCGCGGCGCCGGAAGAGGACGACCGGCTGCTGGCGATGAACGACGCCCTTGAAAGTCTTGCGCTTGTGGATGCGCGCAAGGCGAAACTCGTCACCCTGAAGTATTTCGCAGGGCTGAGCTTCGAGGAGGCTGCGGAGGTTCTGGGGATTGCGGTTCCCACGGCGAAACAATGGATGGCCTACGCCCGCGCGTGGTTGAAGGTCGAAATGACGCCCTCCCCCGCCGTATCGACGCCACCGTCCACGGGTGATCCTCGCGGCCGGGCCTGATGCCGAGGCGGACCTTCCGTGTCGGTCCGGGCGTGCTGACCCGAAGCAGGTCATTCCCGGTCCCTTGGTCAGCCTGCCCGTCACGACTTCACCCATGGGTTTGGCCTCTTCTGGCGCCGGGAATTGGACCTCCTGCAGCCGCCAACGCCCGGCCATGGATCGTCAAGCCGGAGCGGATGCCGTCACCAACGAGCCCGGCGCCCACGGAGTCGGACGGACGTCTGCACCTGCCCGGCGATCGTCGGTGCCATTCTCATCGCGAACGATGCCGGCATACCTCTTCCGGTCGGTTAGCGCCTTACCGGATGGATCGACTCCTGTCCCCTGCGGTCCATCTACCCTAACCATGAGTGCATTTGCTTCGAACCCTTTTCAACCTTAAACTTCGTGCATATGCACAGAATTTCGGTCCATTCTCGCCTCACCCCCCCCCCGTCCCTCCCACCCCTCCGACCCAGACCCGCATGCGCCCCTGGTCAACAATCAACATCACTCTGTCTGTCTCATTACTTTTTACCGAAAAAGCCACCTTGGAATCGCCTTAAAACTTGTTCATATGCACAGAATTTCGGTCCATTTTCACCCCACCCACCCCACCCACCCAGACCCGTGTGGATACCCGCTCAATGGTCAATAGTAATGTGTCTGGCTGATTACTGATTATTTACCCTGCACCCACGTCCCCGTTCGATGGATCGGCCGGACGGCCGGGCAATGGGGTGAATGGGGTGCGTCGGCCGAAGGCCCTCACGGTCGTTCCCCTCGACACCTCATGCCCGGCCCTTACCCTCCTCCGGTGCCGTTGCCGCCCGATTACCACATGCACACCCAGCTCTGCCATCACGCCGAGGGGGTGCCCTACGACCTCGCTCTCAGCGCCGCCCGGCGCGGCCTGACCGAGATCGGCCTGTCGGAACACAATCCCATGCCCCGCGACGACTTCGACAACTGGCACATGGCGCTGGCGGCCCTCGACGGCTACCTCGACGGCATTCGCCTCGCACGCGAGCGGGTTCCCCAATTGACCCTCCGCGCCGCCCTCGAGGTCGATTACATCCCCGGCCACGAAGACTGGATCCGCCAGCTCGCCGCCCGGCATGACTGGGACTACTTCATCGGCTCGGTGCACTACATCGACGGGGGATGGGACATCGACAACCCCGCCAAGCTCGATCAGTGGCGGGCGCGGGATGCCTTCGACGTCTGGGCCAAATACTTCGACCGACTTACCGCCGCCGCCTCGAGCGGACTCTTCCAGATCATTGGCCATCCGGATTTGCCCAAGAAATTCGGGTTCGTCCCCGGATGCGACTGCACGCCGCTCTTCGAAACGTTCCTCGATGCCGCTGCCCGCCACGGCGTCGCCATCGAGATCAATACAGCCGGCCTCCGCAAGCCGTGCCGCGAAATGTATCCCGCCCCGGCCTTTCTCCGCCTGGCGCGCCAGCGTGGCGTCCTCCTCACCTTCGGCTCCGACGCCCACCACCCCGACGAGGTGGCCGCCGACTTCCCCGCCGCCGTCGCCCTGGCCCGGGACTGCGGTTACACGGAAACGGTCCGGTTCGAACAACGAAGGCCCATCCCGGTGCCGCTCTAAGCCGTATCCATGCAGTAAGGAGGAAAGCGATGGTGCCGAAGGCTTTCGGGCATCGACCTGAAGCGAGCGAGGCGCGGCTCGGAGCGGAGTGTCGCAACGAGCGAACGACGAGGCTCTTGCCCGATACGTCCAAGCCAGCGCTCCCGACCTTGCTGCCGGGCTACGGCTAGGCACGAAGCCCTCCCGGGGCTTCCCCTCCTCCTCCCCAGCCCCAGCCGCAACCGTGTCATTCCCCGCCCGGCTCTCCATCCTGCACGAAGACGCCGACCTTCTCGTCGTAAACAAGCCCGCCGGTCTCGTCTGCCATCCGACCAAGGGCGACGCCTGGTCCAGCCTCATCAGCCGCCTGCGCCTTCATCTGCCCGACACCGGGGTCACTCTTGTCCACCGTCTCGATCGCGAAACCAGCGGCGTCACCGTGGCCGTCAAGTCCCGCGAAGCCGCCGCCGAACTGGGACGCCTCTTTCAGTCGCGCGCCGTCCACAAGGAATACCTCGCCATCGTCCACGGCCACCCCGCGGCAGAAACGTTCACCATCGAGGCGCCCCTCGGCCCCGATCCCGACAGCCCGGTGGCCATCCGGGATACTGTCCGGCTCGATGGCGCGCCGGCCGCCACCCGATTCCACGTCGTGTCGCGCTTCGAGCGGCGGAACGCACCCTTCGCCCTGCTCCGCGCCGAACCCCTCACCGGCCGCAAGCACCAGATCCGCATCCACCTCGAACATGCCGGGCACCCGATCGTCGGTGACAAGATCTATGGCGGCGATCCCCTCCGGTACCTCCGCTTCGTCGAAGGACGCCAGACCGACGCCGATCGCGCTGCGCTCCTCCTCGAATTCCAGGCCCTCCACGCCGCAGCTCTCGCCTTCTGCTGGCGCGACCGGGACTGGCGCTTCGAGGCACCCCCCGAACCCGCCTTCGCCGCCTTTCCCCGCTTCGCCACGCCGTAGCGCCCGCGCCCGCGCCCCCCCCCGTTCACGGCGCCATCAGGCGCCGACGCGCCTCCGCCATGGACATGCCCTGCTCGCGACAGACACGTCCCAGCCGTTCGCCCTCTTGAACACCCTCCGGCAGGTTCAGCCGCCGCCGCAATGCCTCGATCGGAATCCCTCGCGCCACCGCGGCCTCGGCCAACGTCATCGAACCGCGCAACACCTCCTCCCCATCCTCGGCCTCCACGGGCACCCCACCACGACGCTGCATCCCATGGTCCCCACCCTCCGAAGACCCGGCTGCTTCCCGCACCTGGCGGCGTCCCAACTCCATGCCGCCCCAAAGGACCAGCGCCAGCATCAGCCCGAGCGCCACGCCCCACGTCGCAGCCCGATGTGGCCGCGCCGCTGCACCTCCCACCTCCCCTCCACGCGCCAGGCGCCCGCCAACCGCCCACACCCACGCCCAATGCAATGCCACATGCACCAGCACCACCCCTCCCAACCCGACCGCCAGCCAGAAATGCCAGTCCCCCCACCCGTGCCGGTTCAATCCCCACAACTCCAGCCGGCTCCCGCTTCCCGCCGGCAGGACGAACCGGATCACCAGTCCCGTCGCGATCATCCCCACCATCAGCACCGCCGCCACCCCATCCACCCAAAAATTCAAGCTGCTGCGCTTCATCGAGGCCTCGCTTTCATCCCCACTTGGGGTTTCCCATCCACTTCGCCCAACGGAGCCAGCCCGTAAATCCTTTTGGGGTGAATCGCCCTTGCTCAATCCCCACTCGCCAACCCCCGGCCGTCCGCGCACCCTCCCGCCTCATGCGCGTCGTTCCCTGCCTGCCGTCGCTCCTGAGTCTGCTGCTCCTGGCCCCGGGCGTCCGACCGGATCTCCAGGCCGCCGAACCGTGGCCCCAGTTCCGCGGCCCCCGCGGCGATGGCACCAGCCTCGATACCCGCATCCCCGTCCGTTGGAGCCCCACCGACAACGTCCTCTGGAAAACGGTCGTCCCCGGCGAAGGCCATTCCTCCCCGATCGTCTGGGGCGACGCCGTCTTCCTCACCTCCATTCTGCCCGACTCCGGACACCGCGTCCTCATGCGCTTCAATGCCACCAGCGGCCGCCCGGTCTGGCAGAAGACAGTGCTCGAGGGCGACCGCGACGCGATGCACCGCGAGAACAGCAGCGCCTCGTCCACCCCGGCCACCGACGGCTCCCGGGTCGTCACCTCGTTCCAGGCCGGTGACCGTGTTGATCTCCGTGCCTTCGACCTCGACGGCAGGGAACTCTGGGCGGTCCAACCCCTCCAGTTCGAAGGCGAACACGGCTACAGCTACTCCCCGATCTTCCATCGCGACCTCGTCCTCTTCGATTGCCGTCAGGAAGGGGAGGCCGCCGTCCTCGCCCTCGATGCCGCCACCGGACGCGAACGCTGGAGGGCCACCCCGGGCAAACGGCGCATCTCGCATATCCCGCCCCTCGTCGTCCGGGAAGGTTCCCTGGACCAGGTCATCGTCGCCGGCAGCGACGAGATCCGCGCCTATGAAGCCCTCTCCGGCGATCTCCTTTGGTGGGTCCGCGGCCCCAGCGATGTCGCCGTCGCCGGCCTGGTCCACGGCGACGGCATGGTGTTCGCCTCCGCCGGCTATCCCAACCGCTCCCGAATGGCCGTCCGCCTCTCCGGTCGTGGCGACGTCACCGAATCCCATGTCGCCTGGTCCGACTGGCGCCAGGCCTCCTACGTCCCCTCGCCCGTCTTCCACGATGGACACCTCTACGTCGTCGTGGATGAGGGCATGCTCTTCTGCCTCAATGCCCGCACCGGAAGGCCGGTCTGGGATCACCGCCTCGGCGGGCGCTTCCGATCCTCCCTCATCCTCGCCAACGGCCACATCTATGCGACCGACATCGAGGGAAAGACCACCGTGTTCGAGGCCAGCCCGGCTGCCTTCCGCCCCGTCGCCACCAACGACCTCGCCGAGTTCTGCTACACCACCCCGGCCCTGTCCGGCGGACGCCTGTTCCTGCGCACCGGCAGCCATCTCTACGGCCTCGGCACCCGCTGATCATTGCATTGGCGTCCGCAACGTCCCCCGCCGTACCCTTGCCCTCCCATGCAGGACTGGCTTGACCGCTACCGGGCGCAACAAAAGGCCGCCCTCGATTCCATCCCACTCCCCGCCGTCATGGCCGTCTTCGAGTCGCTGAAAGCGGCGCTCGCCGAAGACCGCCAGATCTTCGCCATCGGCAACGGCGGTTCCGCGGCCAGCGCCTCCCATTTCGTCACCGACCTCGGCAAGGGCGCCTCCGACGCCCTCGGACGCCGCTTCCGATGCCTCTCCCTGACCGACAATCTCCCGTGGATCACCGCGCTCGGGAATGACTACGCCTACGAGGACATCTTCGTCCGCCAGCTCGAAAACTACGCCCGCCCGGGCGATGTCCTCATCGCGGTCAGTGTCAGCGGCAATTCGCCCAACCTCGTGAAAGCCCTCGCCTGGGCGCAACGCGAGGGCCTCCGGACCGTCGCCCTGGTCGGCGCCAAACGCGGGCGCCTGGCCGAAATCGCCGCCCAGGTGGTCGTCGTGGACGATGCCCACTACGGGCGCGTCGAGGACGCCCACATGGGCATCCTGCACATGCTCTGCTACGCCTTCATGGAGCAAGCGGAGCCGGCAGAAGCCGCCAGGGCCTGAAGTTCGGCTGGCGGTTTTCAGCCTCCCTTCTCCGATCGGCGTCGGGGTCGGCATCGGGGGCAGGACGGTTGGGTGTACACGCTTCAGCGTGAGCCTCCCAAGACCACCCAGCCACGCTGAACCCGCATTCCGTCTCGGACGGATCTGGCGAAACGTGAAAGCCCGATTCCGACCACGATTTCGAGTTCGACGGTCCGTGGCGGGTGAGGGCGCACAGCGCCGCGAGGGTCCCTGACGCCTCCCCATTCTTCCTGCGAAGCGGGTCCCTCTCTACGTCCCCTACGTCCCTTTCGTCCCTTTCGTCCCTTTCGACCCCGACCCCGGCTCATGGCCGCCCCACTTCAGGCCAGCACTTCCTCGCCTTCGAGAAAGCCCTGGAGCTGCCGGATCCGCGTCGGATGCCGCATCTTCCGGAGCGCCTTCGCCTCGATCTGGCGAATCCGCTCGCGGGTGACCTTGAACTGCTTGCCCACCTCCTCAAGCGTCCGGCTGTAGCCGTCTACCAGCCCGAACCGCAGCTCCAACACCTTCCGTTCCCGCTCCGTCAGCGTGTCCAGCACGTTGTTCAGCTTGTCCTTCAACAGGCTGTAGCTGGTCATCTCCGACGGATTCTCCGCCGACTTGTCCTCGATGAAGTCCCCGAAGCTGGTGTCGTCGCTGTCCCCCACCGGGCTCTGCAACGAAATCGGCTGCTGCGCCATCTTCAAGACCGCGCGCACCCGGTCCACCGGCATCTGCATCTCGTCGGCGATCTCCTCCGGCGTCGCCTCCCGCCCGAAATCCTGGACCAACTGCTTCTGCACCCGCATCAGCTTGTTGATCGTCTCGATCATGTGCACCGGGATGCGGATGGTCCGCGCCTGGTCCGCGATCGAGCGGGTGATTGCCTGCCGGATCCACCACGTGGCGTAGGTCGAGAACTTGTACCCGCGCCGGTACTCGAACTTCTCCACCGCCTTCATCAGGCCCATGTTCCCCTCCTGGATCAGGTCCAGGAACGACAACCCGCGGTTCGTGTACTTCTTCGCGATCGAAATCACCAGGCGCAGGTTCGCCTCCACCATCTCGGTCTTCGCCTGCAGCGCCTTCTTCGAGAAATCCTGCAGCTCCCGGTACGCCCCCAGGTACTGCTCGCACGACATCCGCACAAACTCCTCCAGCGCCGCCACCTTCCGCCGCTCCGCCTCGATCATCATCTGGAGCTGGGGAACCTTCTTCTGCGGCTCCAGATCGTGGATCGTCTTCAGGCTCATCTGGAACTTGTCGTGGACGTTGTCCGCCACCAGCGCCATCTCCTCGATGACCTTCTGCTTGTAATAGAACTTCGGAAACGACTTCTGAAGCTTGGCGTCCAGCTTGACGAATTCCTCCCGCGACTTCTCCTGCTTCGCCTTCTGCGTCGCCCCCAGCAATTCCCGGTACTTCTCGTCCACATGCTGGTCGATCCCCCGCACGTCCTTCACCAGCTTGCGCAACACCTTGAGATGCAGATCCCGGCTGTCGATCTTCTTGTCGATGATCACCCGGTCGAAACGCTCCTTCGGAGGCTCCGCCACCAGCTTCTCCGCCAGCGCAATGTGCTCCTTCCCCGAAAACCCAAAGCTGTAGATGATCCGCTTGACCTCGTTCTCCGCATCCTCGATCCGCTTCGAGATCTCCACCTCCTGCTCCCGCGTCAGAAGCGGCACCTGCCCCATCTGCTTCAAATACATCCGGACCGGGTCGTCCAGGATGTCCAGCCGCGCCTTCTCGTCCTCCTCCTCCACCTCCGGCTGCTTCACCCGGTCCACCTCGGACTGATCGACAATCTCAATCTCCAGGTTCCGCAGCTTGATGTAAATCTCGTCCAGCTCCTCCGGGGTCACCATCCCGTCCGGCAACGCATCGTTGATGTCGTTGTACGTCAGGTACCCCTGCTCCTGCGCCAGCTTGACCAGCTCCTTGACCTTGTCCTGGACGTTGAATTCCCCCGGCCGCGCCGCCGCCCCTTCCTCCCCCCCCTCCATCCGCTCCAGCACCCCCGGCCCCGGCCCCGTGCTCCACGACGATCCAGCCTCCGATTCCATCGCCCCCGCCGCCCCCATCCCCGGCTCCACCCCGGTCTTCACCTCGGCCGACACCGCGCCGGCGGTCTCGGTCTTCTTGCGGGATTTGGAAACGGCCTTGGCGGGAGGGGCTTTGCGCGCTGTCGTGCGCGCCTTGGGCTTGGTCATACCGGACGTAATGGACTGAATGAACACCGAAAAGGTCGGGCACCATGACAACCCTTCGCCCCAACGTCAAGAAGTCAGAGAAGTATCTTGGCTTCATTCGGTGCATCCCGGCGGTCTGGGCGGGAAGCCAGCGACTCGGAGGGACGAGCTCCGCGAGTCCCTAACCCCCAAAGCACCCCACCCTTGCGGCCTCACCGTACCCCGCCATCGAGACCACGCTCCGCGAAACTCACACCTCCCCCACCACCCCCGCGAATCCGCCAGGCGTCATTCCACCCCTGCATCCCACCCCATACCCCCGGGCCGCCTCCGAATTCTCAAGCCAATTTCTGGGCCGATCATGGCAAGGTTCGGTTGGTGGCCCCTTTCTGAGTTGGGTTTGGCTGCCGCCCAGTAATCCCAAGGATAAGCCCCTGACAGGCCCAAACTCCTCCCAATCGCCGTTCCCGATCCGGTGACCACCGCCCCCCAACAACCCGCCCCTCCCCGCCGGCTCCCCGGCTGGCCACACGCCCTCATCGCCCTCGTCGGCCTGGCTACCCTCGCTCTCTCCGGTCTGCTCGTCTCCTGCTCCACGTCCACCCCGAGAACCGTGGTCATGCCCCACGTCATGGGAGGCGCCACTTACGCCGGCTCGGAATCCTGCGCCCAATGCCACGAGGCCATCACCCTCCACTTCCCAACCGCCGCCCATGCGCGCCTGGTCGCCCGGGGACCCAATGCCATCCACGTCGGCTGCGAATCCTGCCACGGCCCGGCCAGCATCCATGTCGAAAGCGGCGGCGCCGCCCGAACCCTGGTGAACCCAGACCGCAATCCCGAGAGCTGCTACCAGTGCCATGCCCACCTCCGCGGCCAGTTCGCCCTCCCCCACCGTCACCCGGTCGGCGATGCCCACGCAGCCGTACACGCTGGACGTGGCTCCATGGGTTGCAGCGCCTGTCACAATCCTCACCGTGGCGATGCCGTCCGCGGTGGTGCAGCCCTCCTCGCCGCCAATGCCACGTGTCTCGAGTGCCACCCAGCCCAGCGCGGACCCCATATCTTCGAGCATGAGGCCATGCGCGAAGGCTGTGTCGCCTGCCACCAACCCCACGGCTCGGTCAACGCCAAAATGCTGACCGAACGCAACGCCATCCTCTGCCTCAAGTGCCATTTCCAGCATCAACCCGCCCCGGGCCGCATCGCCATCGGAACCATCGACCACACCGCATTCCTCTCCCGCGGCACCTGCTGGAGCGCCGGCTGCCATGAAGCCGTCCACGGCTCCCAGGTCAGTCAATCCCTCCGCTTCTAACCCGTCACCCCCAACCCCATGAACACCCCCGCAGGCTTTCCCACGCCGCCCGCCGAACGCCCTCGGGTGACCCCATGGCTCTCCGGGATCCTCGCCGTCGCCCTCCACGCCCACGCCATCGGCGCCTCCCCGGAACCCGCCCCCCAGGAAGGCGCGCCCGACGCACCGCAACCCGGCCCGCCCCCGACCGCCACCGAACCCGTCGATCTCCCCGACGAAGATCTCCCCGACACCGAACTTCCAGAACTGGACCCGGTTCCCGGCGACTTCCGCAACTGGCTCGATGTCTCCGTCGGGGGCCTCATGGTCCATGGCGATGCCGCCGCCGCCCAGGGCCGCCTCGGCCTCCCCGCCACCGCCTTCGGAGGCATCGAGTCCTTCCGCTTCGAACAGGATGTGGGCAAACGCGGCCTCTTCCGCATCGATGCCCACTCCCTCTTCGCCTACGAAGATTACCGGGTGCGACTCGAGTACACCGACCTCGACTGGGGCTACGTCCGCGTCGGCACCAGCCGCCGTCTCGAATTCGATGATCCATCCGGCGGCTGGTTCCCCGCCAATGCCCAGTGGATCGACCTCTACGACGACCCCCTCGAACTCGCCCGTGGCTCCGCCGAATTCGAGGCCGGCCTTCGCCGCGAAGGCCTCCCGGACATCACCCTCCGCTACCGCCACCTCTACCGCGATGGCCTCCGCAGCTCCACCCACTGGGGCGACACCGGCCTCACCGGCGGCTTCGGCGTCCGGGCCATCGTCCCTTCCCTCCGCCGCATCGACGAAACCACCGACATCGTCTCCCTCGATGTCCGCCAGGCCCTCGGAAACACCACCGTCGGAGCAGGCTTCACCTACGAAACCTCCGACCTCGATTCGGCCCTTCTCCTCCGCCGCCGCCCCGGGGAATCGTCCGACCGCCACATCACCCAGACCGAACGGATCGAGCGCGACCTCTACGGAGCCCGCGCCTTCGTGGACACCCTCTTTCACGACCGCCTCCGCCTCTCCAGCGCCTACCTTTTCACCACCCTGGACACCACCTTCGGCGGCAGCCGTATCGCCGGAGCAGGTCATGACCCCATCTACGACCCCATCTTCGGACGACGGGATGTCGGCTTCCTCGATCTCACCGGCGGCGCCCAACTCGACCAGCACGTCTGGAATCTCAACCTCCTCTGGACCCCGTTCCCCCACCTCGCGGTCATCCCGTCCGTCCGCATCGAGCACCAGACCCTGGACGGCTCCTCCTCCTGGCTCGACACCGGCACGGTCCCCATGGACCGCCAGGCCGCCAATGCCCGGGATACCCTCGACCTCTCCCAGCACCTCGAAATCCGCTACACCGGCATCACCAATGTCGTCCTCTACTCGCGTGCCGACTGGACCCAGGGCGACGGAAACCTCCTGGAAATCCAGAGACTCCCGGCCTACGACGAAATCGAACTCCGTCGGGATACCGACTTCGACCGCTTCTCACAGAAATACACCGCCGGCCTCCTGTGGTACCCCCTGACCCGCCTCAACCTGCATGCCCAATACTACCGCAAGGCACGGGATAACCGGTACGGCGAAACGTCCGCCCTTCACATCAATCCCTTCGGCCTCTACCCCGCCTTCATCCGCGAACAGGACTTTGTCACCGACGACGTCAATCTCCGCGTCACCTTCCGCCCGCTCCGCAACCTCACCCTGATCAGCCGCTACGATTATCAGCACAACACCTTCGAACACCGCGGCACAGGACTTGACTTCCACACCGCCGCCGCCAGCACCGCACACATCTTCAGCGAAACCATCACCTGGACCCCCTTCCCCCGCTTCTATCTCCAACCCTCCGCCCACTACGCCCTCGATCGCACCCGCTCCGCCGCCACCGCCGCGTCCGTCCTCGCCCCGGCCGATAACGACTACCTCAGCCTGAACGCCACCGCCGGATTCGTGCTGGATCACCGGACCGATCTCCAGGCCCAGTACCGCTACTACCTCGCCGACAACTTCGAAGCCTGGCTCCTCGATTCCCAGCCCTACAATTCCGGCCTCGAGGAACACGGCGTCCTCGCCACGATCACCCGCCGGATCCACCCCCGGCTTCGCGTCAACCTGCGGTACGGCTATTTCCAGGCGCGCAGCACCCAGTCCGGGGGGAACAACGATTACCATGCCCACCTTCTCTACAGTTCCGCCCATTACCTGTTCTGACCCGCACCCCACCCCGGCACTCAGTCAGCCTTCCACAATAAAAACCATAACAAGAAAATGAAGCACCTCATCATCGTCGCCCCCCTCGCCGTCGCCATGCCCGCCATGGGCGACTTCACCGATGCCGAACTCAAGGCCGTCACCGCCAACTACACCAAACATTGCGCCTCATGCCACCATCGCGAAGGCACCGGCAAGACCACCATGGGCCGCAAGGTCGGTGCCAAGGACTTCACCGATCCCAAGGTCATCGCGGAGTTCACCGACGAAAAGGCCCTCAAGAATCTCAAGGAGGGCGTCAAGGATCGACGCGGCACCGAAATCAAGAAGCCTTTCACCGACAAACTCAGTGAGGAGGAAATGCTCGCCCTCATCAAGTACACCCGGACCTTCGCGAAAAAGTAGCGCCCCGCGCCGCGTCCCTCTCATGGCCCGGCGCCGCGTCTCCCGGACGGCGACCGGGCCTCCCACCCCCACCAAACCGCGAAATCCGTCCCGCGGCCTTCTCCGATCCAGCCCCGTGCCTGACGCGCATTCCATGACGGCATTCCCGAACCCCGCAGGTATCCCGATTCCATGAAGACCCCCTGGCTCGACAAGACGCGGCTCTTTCGCAACTGGCTCAGCGCCGCGGGTGCCATCCTCGCAACCGCCGCCTTCTTCGCCTTCCTGCTCCTCTTCGCCGTCGATGTCTTCAACCGCCAGAGCAATCCCTACGTCGGCATCCTCGCCTACATCGTCACACCGGCCTTCTTCTTCGCCGGCACCCTGATGCTGTTCGTCGGGTTTCGCATCCATGGCCGCCACGTCCGCAAATCCGGTGCCGCCGCGCATCCCCTGATCATCGACCTCTCCCGGCCCCGCGACCGCCGCATCCTCCAGTTCTTCGTCGCCGGCGCCGTCGCCTTCCTCCTGATCACCGCGGTCGGGGTCGTCCAGACCTATCACTACACCGAATCCACCCAGTTCTGTGGCACCGCCTGTCACGAACCCATGCACCCCGAATACACCACCTACCTGATCTCGCCCCATGCCCGGGTCGGATGCGTGGACTGCCACATCGGTTCCGGTGCCGAACACTACATCAAGGCCAAGATCAACGGCGTTCACCAGCTCCTGGCGACGTTCACCGACAACTACAGCCGCCCGATCCCAACCCCCGTCCACAACCTGCGTCCCGCCCAGGAAACCTGCGAGCAATGCCACTGGCCCGAGAAGATCTCCGGCAACCTCGAACGGACCTATCACCGCTTCCTCTCCGACGAGGACAACAGCCCCTTCACCGTCCGCATGCTCCTTCTTGTCGGCGCCCCGGACACCCACCCCACCCTGGGCAATGGCATCCACTGGCACATCAATCTCACCAACAAGGTCGAGTACTACGCCTCCGACCCCCAGCGCCAGACCATCCCCTGGGTCCGGGTGACCCACCCCGACGGCACCCACACCGTGTACCGGACCCCGGACTACTCGGGCGACCCGGATCCCGCCCAGGTGCGTCGCATGGACTGCCTCGACTGCCACAACCGCCCCGCCCACCGCTTCCGCAGCCCCAACGATTCCATGGACCTCGCCCTCCATTCCGGCCAGATCAATCCGGCCCTCCCCTGGGTGCGCTCCAATGTGGTCGCCCTCCTCACCCGCGACTACACCTCCAATGCCGAGGCCATGCAGACGATCGGCGAGGCGCTCCGCGGGATCTACCGCGGCTACTCCGGCATCGAATCCCTCGTCTCCTCGGCCCAGCAGATCTATCAGCAGAGCTTCTTCCCGGCGATGAAGGCCAACTGGCGGGCCTACCCCGACAATCTCGGCCACAAGGACTGGCCCGGCTGCTTCCGTTGTCACGACGGCAGTCACACCACCGCCGACGGACGCCGCCGGATCGGTGGAAGCGAATGCAATTCCTGCCATGTCATCCTCGCCCAGGGCTCGACTCCCGATGAACTGCGGAATCTGAGCGCCGATGGCCATGTCTTCTTCCACATCGACTCCGAATACACCGATCTCTCCTGTCACCAATGCCACACAGGAGGGCTGATGCTCGATTGAGTTCATCCCAGGACAAACCATGAAGCCCGCGACCCACACACGCCACGCGCACCTCCATTCCCTCGCCCACGCCGTGGCCGTGGGCCTCCTGATCCATCTCGGTGCGCCGGCGTTCGCGGCGCCGTCCGCCCTGCCCCGGGAACCCCTCCCCGCCGATTCCCTGGTGCTCCATCCGTGGCGCGGCGGCGTGGACCCCCGCCCCGCCATCACCGGAATCCAGAAGGGCGACGGCGACCTGGAACTTCTCCTGCGCTGGAGCGGCCTCGGCGGTCCTTACCGGATCGAGCAACGCTCCAGCCTCGACGCCGATTCCTGGACGGCCGTGGGCAGCCCCACCACGGATCATTCCCTCTCCGTACCCGCCGATTCCGGAACGGGGTTCTTCCGAATCCAGGCGCCCCGCCCCGACTACCTCGGCGACACCGTGTGCCTCGCCTGTCACCGGTCCGCCCACCAGGGTTGGGCCGAATCCCCCCACCGACAGGCCCTGGAAACCCTCAAACGCATCGGCCAGGCCTCGAACCCGACCTGCCTCCCCTGTCACACCGTCGGCTACGGCCTCCCAGGCGGCTTCGTCAGCGATGCCGCCACCCCGCGCCTCGGCGGCGTCCAGTGCGAAAGCTGCCACGGCCCCGGAGGCCGCCATGTCGCCGATCCCGGCGACCTCCTCGCCCGCCCCGTCGTCAGTCTGGCCTCCATGACCTGCGGTGGTTGCCACAACGACTTCCATCACCCCTTGTACGATGACTGGCTCACCTCCGGGCACCGCGCCGTCACTCCCAGCCTCGCCGCGGACTTCCAGCACACCAATCCCGCCACCGCCGAGGCCCGGATGCGGTCCTGCGGCGCCTGCCATTCCGGCGCCGTCCGCCTCGCCATGCTGAAAGGTCTCAAGGACGAGGACACCCCGCCGTCCATGCCCGCCCAAACCCACGCCGCCCACACGGCGATCACCTGCTCCGTCTGCCATACCGCCCACGAAAAAACCGCCTTCGGCTCCCAGTTGCGCAATCCGCCCCACTCGATGGACTTCTTCTCCTACAGCACGTCCACCAACACCACCTTCGCCGCGCAATACCGCGAAGACATCAATCTCTGCGGACAATGCCACAACCAGCGCGGAGCCCGCTGGCAGGACACCTCCCGTCCCCCCCATCACTCCCCTCAATACAACTTCCTCGTGGGCGATGTCGGCTTCTCCCTCGGGACACCGCGCCATTCCTCCCACCGCGATATCGCCAGGCAATGCACCCATTGCCATACCGCCGGCTTCGAATTCGGCGGGCCGTCCGAGGAGGAGTTCCACCTGACCGGACACTCCTTCAAACCGCTGTCCGTCAACTGCGCACCCTGTCACACTCCCGAGGAAGCCGAAGCCTTCGTGGGCTTCACCCAGCGCCTCGTCCGCAACCAGATCGCCGAAGTCAAAGCCCTCCTCGACACCTGGGGTGAAACCAGGGCCCCGGAACCGCTCCGTACCCAGTACGGCAAACTCACCTGGGAATACAATGTGGCCGGCCAGATCAGCCAGCGCCCCGACCTTCCGTCCCCGCGCGGCCCAACCCCCGCCGAGCAGTCGGTCGTCCCCGACGCCATCAAACAGGCCCGGTTCTTCCTCTACATGGTGGAACACGACGGCAGCTACGGCGTCCACAATGGCATGTACGCCCGTCACCTGCTCGATGAGGCCAGGAAGCTGGTGACCGCTTCCATGGCCGAATGATCCCCGGGAACGGGGGCAGCGGAACGGCCGGCAGGCTTCCAACCCTGACCGGCCGTTTCCATGTTGGATCCCCCCGGGCCCGCTCACCCCGGATTTCCCGCATCCCGCCCCCGCTTTCCAGCAGCTCGCCCCAATCCTCGTCAACCCTCCCCCTCCCTTTGCATACTGCCGCGTCCCACCGGACCGGCCTTGCAGGATCGAACGTGCCACGGTTGGGCCCACCGTTATGAGCGACGCCCCAACCCCACCGCCGCAGACGCCCTCCGCCCGGCGGAAGTACGTCCCCGCCATCGGCCCCCGCCTGCGCTGGGTCCTGTATGCGGTCTTCGTCCTGGTCGCGGTCCTCGGCGCCAATTCGGCCTATCTCGGCGCCATCACCTTCCTCGAATGGCTCCATCGCCCGACGCTGTACCAGACCTACTTCTATCAGCTCATGTTCGGGCTCCACCTGCTGCTGGGGTTCCTGCTCCTCGTCCCGTTCCTCGTCTTCGGCCTGATCCACATGCGCAACGCCCGGGGACGCTCGAACCGCCGCGCCGTCCGCGTCGGCTACGCCCTCTTCCTCACCGCCCTGGTCGTCCTGGTCAGCGGCGTGGCCCTCACCCGCATCGATCTCTTCCAGTTCAAGAATATCGGACTCAAGGATCCCCAGCTCCGCTCGTTCGCCTACTGGGCCCACGTCATTACCCCCGTCCTCTGCGTCTGGCTTTACATCCTCCATCGCCTCGCCGGTCCCCGCATCCGCTGGAAGGGCGGACTCATCGGCGTCGGCGCCGTCGGGGCCGTCGTTCTGGCCATGGTCTTCCTCCATTCCCAGCACCCCCAGAAATCCCAGCTCGCCTCCGCCGAAGGTCGTCAGTACTTCCACCCGTCCGCCGCCAAAACGGTCTCCGGCAATTTCATTCCGGCCGGGACGCTGATGATGGACGACTACTGCCGGAAGTGCCACGAGGACGTGTACCAGGGCTGGTTCCACAGCGCCCACCGGTTCTCCTCCTTCAACAACCCGTTCTACCTGTTCAGCGTCAACGAGACCCGCCAGGTCGCCCTCCAGCGCGATGGCAACGTCAAGGCCTCCCGATGGTGCGCCGGCTGTCACGATCCCGTCCCCTTCTTCAGCGGGGCCTTCGATGACCCGCACTTCGACATGAACCACCACCCCACGGCCCATGCCGGGATCACCTGCACCTCCTGCCACGGCATCGTCTCCGTGGACAGCGCCATCGGGAACGCGGACTACACCATCGACGAACCGGTCCACTACCCCTTCGCCTACTCCACCAACCGCGTCCTCCAGTGGATCAACAACCAGCTCGTCAAGGCCAAGCCCGAATTCCACAAGCGCACCTTCCTCAAACCCTTCATGCGCGAGGAGGAATTCTGCGGCTCCTGTCACAAGGTCTCCATCCCGCATGAGGTCAATCACTACAAGGAGTTCCTGCGCGGCCAGAATCATTACGACGCCTTCCTCCTCAGCGGCGTCGGACACGGCGCCCGCTCCTTCTATTACCCGCCCACCACCGAGCAGAGCTGCAACGCCTGCCACATGCCCCTCCAGCCGTCCCAGGATTTCGGCGCCAATTTCTTCAATCCCACCAATCCCTCCCAGCGCTACATCCACAGCCATCTCTTCCCCTCGGCCAATACCGCCCTCCCCCACCTGCGCGGCGAAACCGACATCATCGAGGCCCATCGCCAGTTCGGCACCAACTCCCTCCGCGTGGACATCTTCGGGGTCAAGGAGGACGCCACCATCGACGGCCGCCTCATCGCCCCCCTCCGCCCCGAGGTGCCCGCCCTCGAACCCGGCCGTTCCTACCTGCTCGAGGTCGTCCTCCGCACCCTCCGCCTGGGACACCTGTTCTCCCAGGGCACCGTCGATTCCAACGAGATCTGGGTCGATGTCCTCGGACGCAGCGGCTCCCGCGTGGTCGCCCGCAGCGGCGGCCTAGGACCCCACGGCGAAGTCGATCCCTGGTCCCACTTCGTCAATGTCTACATGCTCGACCGCGACGGGAACCGCATCGATCGCCGCAATCCCCAGGACATCTTCACCCCCCTCTACAACAACCAGATCCCCCCCGGCGCCGGGTTCGTCGTCCATTACGCCTTCACCGTCCCCGACGACCTCACCGAACCCCTCGAGTTCGAGGTCAAACTCAACTACCGCAAGTTCGACACCATCTACTTCAACTACGTCTTCGGCACCGGCTACACCAACGGCGATCCCTTCCAGGTCACCAACGACCTCCCCATCCGCATCATCGCCCGCGACGCCATCCGCTTCCCCATCGCCGGACGCGACCACAGCCCTGTCGAAAACCCGCCCTCCGCCATTCCCGAATGGCAGCGGTGGAATGACTACGGCATCGGGCTCCTCAACAAGGGCGACAAGGGCAGCGAAAAAGGCGAACTCATCCAGGCCACCCACGCCTTCGAACAGGTCGAACGCCTCGGTCGCTTCGACGGACCCGCCAACCTCTCCCGGGTCTTCTTCAAGGAAGGCCGCCTCGCCGACGCCGTGACCGCCCTCCAGCGGGCCGGCGAACCCGGTCGCTTCGATCCCCCGGCCCCCCGCTGGACCCTCGCCTGGCTCAACGGCCTCGTGAACAAACAGAACGGCTTCCTCGACGAGGCCATCGCCGAGTTCACCAGCATCCTCGAGGATCGCTACCCCGAACTCGACCGGCGCGGCCTCGACTTCAGCCGCGATTACGAGGTCATCAACGAACTCGGCCAGGCCCTCTTCGAACGCGCCAAGATGGAACGGGGACCCGCCCGCCGCGATGCCCGCGAACACTACCTCCGCGAAGCCGTCCGCCGCTTCCGTCGCACCCTCGAAATCGACCGCGAAAACGTCACCGCCCACTACAACCTTTCCCTCCTCCACGCCCAGCTCGGCGAAGATCAGCTCGCCGCCGAACATCGCCAGGCCCACGAACGCTACCGGCCCGACGACAATGCCCGCGACCGCGCCATCACCCTCGCCCGCCTTCGCGACCGCGCCGCCGATCACGCCGCCCAGGCCATCGTCCTCTATTCCCTCCAGCGCCCCGGCGCCCTCGAACTCCCCGCCCACCCCGGCTTCGTCCACGCCCCCGAATAGGCGCTCCCAGGCGCTGTTTGTGAGGAGGCAACGAATCGGAGGGACGAGCTCCGCGAGTCCGCAACCCAACGCCCCACACCCTTGCGGCCTCCTGGAACCCGGCCCTCCGAAGCCACGCTTCGCGAGGCACCCCCCTCTCCCGCCCTCTCTTGACGCGACCCGCCCCAACCCCTTGAACTTCGCGCATGCGTTTCCCGACCGGCCCTCTCCTTGCGGCCCTCTGCTTCCTTGCCGTTCCGGCCCTCGCCGACTGGCCCAACTGGCGCGGCCCGGGTCACAACGGCCATGCCCCTCCCGACGCCCCCGCCCTCCCCACCCTCCCCACCGATCCCGCCGTCCTCTGGCAGATCCCCGCAGGTGAAGGACTCGCCTCCCCGGTGGTGTCCGGCGGACGGGTCTTCGCCTTCGACAACCAGGGCGGCCGGGAAACCCTTCGCGCCCTCGATGCCGCCACCGGAACCGAACGCTGGCGCGCCGACATCGACGAACCCTTCTCCGATTCCCAAGGGCCCACAGGTCCCCGCAACACTCCCACCGTCGATGGCGACCGCGTTTATGCGGTCTCCTGCCGCGGCGAACTCCAATGCCGCCGGGTCTCCGACGGGTCCCTCGTCTGGCGTGCGAACTACGTGAAGGACTTCGGCGCCGAGTTCATCGGCGAACGCGGCCTCGCGCCGGGCGCCGCCCGCCACGGCAACAACGGCTCCCCGCTCATCGATGGCGAACACCTCATCGCCCCCGTCGGCGGCCGGCCCGGCGCCGGTGTCGTCTGCTTCGACAAGCACTCCGGCGCCGTCCTCTGGAAAAGCACCGACGACCAGGCCGGCTATGCCCCCGCCGTGGTCGGCACCCTGCACGACATCCCCCAGGTGGTCTGCTTCACCGCCATCGGCGTTGTCGGACTCGACCGCCGCTCCGGCCGGGAACTCTGGCGCGTTCCCGTGAGAACCTCCTACGCCCGCCACGTCACCACGCCCGTCCTCCATCGCGACCTCGTCATCGTCTCCTCCCATGAAGCCGGACTCCTCGGCATCCGCGTGTCGCGCCAGAACAACGAATGGTCCGCCGACCTCGCCTGGACCTCGAAGGACGCCGCCATGAACTTCGCCAGCCCGGTCGCCGTCGGCGATCACCTCTACGGGGTCGGTCCCGCCCGCGACCTCGTCTGCGTCGAGATGACCACCGGACGCCTCCGCTGGTCCCAACCGGGCATCCTCACCACCTCGCCCGGCAACGCCTACGCCGGGTTCATCGCCATGGAGGACCGGATCCTCGCCCTCACCGACGGGGGCGAACTCCTCCTCTTCGCCGCCAGCCCCGCCGCCTACCAGGAGCACGGCCGCGCCCAGGTCTCCTCGCTCAATTGGTGCAATCCCGCCTACTCCGCGGGCGTGGTGTACCTCCGCGACGGCCTCAGGCAGACGGGCCGCTGGAGGGCGGTCCGGGTGGCGGACTGATCGCCATGCTCGCGTCGATCCAGTCCAGGTACCGCTCGCTTCCCGCTCCGACCGGCAGCACCACGAACTCGGGGGTGTCGTAGGGATGCCGCTCCATCACCAGCCGCTCCAAAGCCGCCAGGCGGTCGCGCCGGGTCTTGAACATCACCAGCAGTTCGCCGGAGATCTCGATCCGGCCTTGCCACCAGTAGTGGGATTCCACCTGGGGCACGACATTCGCACAGGCAACCAGTCGCGCCTCCAGGGCCGCCCGGGCCAGCCCCCGCGCCACCTCCGCGTCCGGCGCGGTGACCCACACCACGCAATGATCCGCCGTTTCCTTCATGACACCTTGGACACCCCCGGGTTCCGACCAATCCACCCGCCGCCCAGCACGAGGTCGTCCTGGTAGAAAACACACGCCTGCCCCGGCGTGATGGCGCGCTGCGGCTCGGCCAGCCGCACCGTCGCCGTGCCGTCCGCCCGCGGCTCGAGGGTCGCGGCCGTCCCCGGATGGTTGTACCGGATCTTCACCGTCGCCGTGACCGTCTCCGGCGGACCCTCGAACGGGATCCAGTTGCACCGTTCCACCACGAACTCGTCCCGCTCCAACGCCCCCGCGTCGCCCACCACCACCCGGTTCCTGGCCGCATCCAGCTCGACCACATACAACGGTTGGGCTGCGGCAATGCCCAACCCCCGCCGCTGCCCGATGGTGAAAAACTCGATCCCGTCGTGCTGCCCCAGCACCCGGCCGTGCAGATCCACAATGTCCCCCCGATGCCGCTCGACCAGCCGGGCCTGTTCCAGGAACCGCCCGTAGTCGTTGTCCGGAACAAAGCAGATCTCCATGCTCTCCTCCTTCTCCGCCGTCTTGAGCGCCGAACTGCGCGCCACATCGCGCGTGTCCGACTTCGTCAGTTCGCCCAGCGGAAAAAGGGTCCGGGCCAGCTGCTCCTGGCGCAGCGAAAACAGGAAGTAGCTCTGGTCCTTGCGCGGGTCGCGCCCCTTGCGCAGCAGATGCCGCCCCCCCTCCCCGGCGCCATGCTCGACCCTCGCGTAATGCCCCGTGGCCACCCATTCCGCCCCCAACTGCCGCGCCCTCCGGATCAACGTGCCGAACTTCAGCTTCTCGTTGCACATCACGCACGGATTCGGCGTCCGCCCCGCCCGGTACTCCTCCGCGAAATACCCGATCACCTGCTGCTGGAATTCATCCGCCTCGTCCACCAGATAGAACGGAATCCCCAGCCGGTGCGCCACCGCCCGCGCATCCGTCACCGCCTGCGGCCCGCAACACTTGTCCTCCGCCCTCGATACGCAGTCCTGGGGCCACAGCTTCAACGTGATCCCAACCACTTCGTACCCCTCCTTCAACAACAGCGCCGCCGCCGCCGAGGAATCCACCCCGCCGCTCATCCCCACCACCACCCGCCTGGTTCCGTTCTTCATCACCGCCCGCCACCCTAGGTCCCCCTCCCCGGACCTGTAAAGCGACCTCACCCGCCACCGGGATGCACCGCTCCGTCGCCCCCATCGCAATTGCGTCTTGCTCCCCGACTGCCAACGATTAGCCTCCGCACACTCCTGTAGCAATCAGCCTTATCCCAAGAGGCACACCTGACCGCGCCTTGGCGTGGGCTGACGGAGGGAGCCATTCGAGTTCAAACCCAATCAACCAAGGGAGATTGCATGGAATCAGCACGATGGCCATCGGGACGGCAGTCCCTGCCCAAACCCGCCCGCCGACACATCCCATCAGCCTGCCTCGCAGTCGCGATCGTGGCCGTCGGCCATGCCATGGCCGCCGAACTGATCTACCAGGAGGGCTTCAACGACGATGGCGAGGCCGCCACCCCCAAACGCTACACCACCACGGGCAGGTTCACCTCGGAAGTCCCACATGACCCTGGGCTCGTCGCCTCCAGCGGAGATCAGGTCGGGCCGGTGTACTGGGCCCATCGGTCCGAGGTCTCCATCGTCGGGGTCTATGGCCCAACCCCCGAACGCCGCGCCCTCCTCGCCTGGGATGCCGCCATTCAGGAGGAGGACGTCTCGCCCCAGTTCTGGACCCTCTTCGATGCCACCATCCACTGGCTCCTGCGCGGCAAGGCCAGCGCCACCGTCCTCATTTCCGCCGACAGCACCTCCGCCCAGTCGCTCGCCGATCGACTCGCCACACGGGGCCACACCGTCGTCGATGACGACATCAGTATCCCCGACTCCGCGGTCGTCGCCGACCTGATCATCAAGACTCCCAATAATCTCGGGACCCCGGGCCGGTTCGCTCGTACGGGGAAGCCGCTGCTCACCTTCTCCGCCCTCGACCACGATGATCTCCTCGTCTCGACCATCGGCGCCACCGCCACCTTCGAAGCCGGAAATGGCACCGTCGTCGATGCCGCCCACCCCGCGGCCGGAGGCCTGACCGGATCCTTCCCCGTCGCTACGGGCTCCTACACCTGGCAACTTGTCGGCGACAATCTGCCCGGTGGAGCCATCACCGTCGCCACATTGTCCCGCAGCATCCCGCCGACGGCCGCCAGCCTCGCTGACGTGGATGCCATGATCGCGGGATCGAAACCCTCCGACCGTTCCGAGGAGACGGTGGACACCCTCGACTTCTCCGACGCCTCTCCCGGCGATTGGTTCTGGGATTATCCCGTCCCCGGAGGAGCCACCGGAGTCTGGGGCCTCCAGGCCCGCGGCCAGATCCAGGTCACTGCCAATGGCACCTACAGCTTTGCTCTCGGCATGGACGACGGCGCCCGGCTCCGCATCGACCGCGACGGCAACGGCTTCTCCGAGGCCGACAACGTGATCGTCGAGGACGCCGCCGGCGGGCACCGGGCCCGCTACGGAACGGTCCAGTTGAACACCGGCACCTATCCCTTCGAGGTGGTTGCCTTCAACTCGGGCGGCGGGGGTTCCCTCGAATTGTCGGTGTCCACCGAGACCGGCGCCCCCGACACCAGCCCGATCTCTTCCGGAACCTGGGAACTGCTGGGGGAAACGTCCGGCAATGTCCGCCTCCAGGGCGCCATCACGGCCGCCTCCTACGTGCCCACCGGAGACGCCGAGACGGTCACCGTCCCGCTCCTCGTCCTGCTCAACGGTCCCGAAGATTCCCCCGCCGGATCGGTGTACGGCGGCGGCGCCTTCACCGGCTACGAGGGAACCGGCTTCTTCGCCGGCGCGGCCCTCAACAAGTTCGACTCCGACGGGTCCGGCACCACCAAGACCCTCACCCTCCCGCCCGTGAATGTCGCCGGTAAGGAAAATGTCCGCGTCACCTTCGCCGCGGCCGCAACCTTCCTTGACTTCGAAACCGACGATTTCCTCGACCTCTGGATCGATCCCAACAATTCCGGGAACTTCAGCCAGCTCGTCCGCTTCACCGCCCCATCCGGGAACGACAAATACTTCGATGACCGCCTCACCAACCCCTCCAATCCCACCCAGTTGGGGCTGGCCTTCAAGGACGTCACCTACCCCATCCCCCAGGGAGCCACCGACCTGGTCATCCAAATCCGCGCCTTCACCACCTGGTTCAACGAAATCGTCGCCTTCGATGACATCCGCATCACCGCCGGGGACCAACTCCGCATCGGCTCGATTGCCCTGGCCCAGGACACGGTAACCATCACATGGACCGGCGCCGGCCGTCTCCAATCCGCCCCCGACGTCAACGGCCCCTTCTCCGACGTCGCCGGCGCCTCCAGTCCCCACGCCGTTCAGGTCTCCGCAGCCGAACGCCGCTACTATCGGCTGGTCCAGTAGATCGTCGCCGCCTCCCTCCCAACGCGCCGGACGCGTCAGCGTCCGGCGCTTTTCCATGCCGGAACCCCGCGCTGCCCGCCCGCGCACAAACCCCCCTTCCAGCCTTCAGACAGGCTCCTACCCGAAATACCCGCCGCGCCACGCCAACCACAAGCCCACCCCCACCGCCCCCAGAAGCAGGCACGCCAACCGCCACCGCCCCAGGCTTGCCTCCGCCTCCTCCCATCGCTTCGCCTGTTCGCGAAACCGATCCTCCGCCTCTTTCCGTCGCGTCGTGGCCTCCGACAACCGGCCCTCCGCCTCCCGCAAATCCGACTCCAGCCCCTCCGCCCGCGCGGTCGCCTCCCGCAACTCCCTCCGCAGATTTCCCACCAGCCCGCGTTCGGCCTCCTCGCGGACACCCACCGCCGCCGCCACATACTCCCGCACCCCAGGCGGCACCACCGCCGCGTGCCGCACCAACAATTCCTCCAGGTCCAGCAGGCGTCCCCCCGCCGGCAATCGGTCCCCCGGACATCCCGCCTCCCGCCACGCCACCTCCTCCCGACGCAGCGCCTCCATCGCCCGTGCGTCATCGCGATCCTCTTCCAGCCAGCCCTTCAGCCGCGGCCATCGTGTCACCCAGATCTCGTGCGCCACCTGAAGCCGGTTGCACGCCGGCCCCTCCCCCTCCTCGTCGCCGCCTTCCCTCCCCCTGGTCCGGTCCGAAGCCAGCGCCGGAAACCGCGTGGCCAGCAACAGCCGCGCCTCCTCCCACTCCTCCAGGACCCCCTCCAGCAGGCTCCGATCCGCGCCCAGTTGTTCCAGTTCCGACTCCAGCACCGGCCGGCACAACTCCTCCATCAACGGCTCCGGCCGGACAAAATGCACCGCCAGCAACTGCCGCAGCAGCCTCGTCCCGTCCGCGCCGAATCGCGACTCGATGCGCCGGTACTCCTCCTCTCCCCGCGTCGCCACCGCCCCCCCAAGGCTCCCCATCGCCCGGTACGCCTCCAGTGTCAGGGCCAGGCGGCCGCCCCGATCCTCCCGGCGCCGGTAGAGTTCCTCCATGCATTGCCCCAGCAAGGCCACCTCCATCCCCTCCATCCGCCAGTCCTCCAGAATCCGATCCGTCAGGCCCTCCTCCATCTCCAGGCCGACCTGGTGCGCCGGTCCCTCGATCGCCCGACGCGCATCCCGCGCGCTCAACACCCCGAGCTGCAGCAGATCCCCGGTGATCCAGCGGTTCCACTCCGTGTCCGCCGCACACGCCGCCAGGGCCGCCGTTCGCGGGACCACCAGCATCCGCACCCGGCCACCCGGCGTTCCCGCCGCCGCCGCCAGCAGTGCCATGAACCGGCGGCGCACCCCGTCGTCCCGCGTGGCCACGAACAACTCCTCGAACTGGTCGATCACCAGCAACAACCGGTCCTTCCGCAGATCGTCCAGAATCTGGTCCGCCAACACCCCCAGAATCGGCAGTCCCGCCTCCCGCAGATGCTCCCGGATCTCCCCCATGCGCCAACGCAGGTTCTCCCGCTGCAGCCCCCACAACACCCGCGCCAGCCGGTCGAGAGGATCCGGCCCGGGCGTCATGACCTCCGTTGCCCAACCCTGCGCCCGCAACTCCGGCAGAACCCCCGCCCGCACCACCGACGTCTTCCCCACCCGCGCCGGCCCCGCCAGCGTCACCACCGACGACCCGCTCAGGCGCAGCAGCACCCGCTGCACCGCATGTTCCCGCCCAAAAAACCGGTAGGCGTCCTCCTCCCGGTACCCTCGCAATCCCCGGTACGGACACGCCGCCGCGTCCAGCACCCCCGGAACGCTGTCCGGTGCTCCCCCCGTCACATCCCCCGCCTTCCGGATCGCCGCCGCCAAAGCCTGCAAGGCCGGAACGTCCCGGGCATCCCGGGGAAACGGGATCCATAGCCGCCTCTGGAAGGACATCGGCAGCCCCTGCTGCTGTTCCGCTGTCACCCCCGGCAGGATCACCGGAATCAATGTCAGCTCGTTCTCCCGCATCCCCGCCGCCATGAACGCCTGCGCCGTCTCCCCACCCCATCGCGCCGCGCTCTGCGGTCCCACCATCACCACCAGACACCGGCTCCGCCGCAGCGCCGCCGCCCGATCCCCACGCCGCAACGCCCCCGGGTCCAGTTCCCCGTAGTCCAGAAATACCCCCAGCCCGCCCGGCTCCGTCAGCCAGTTCCGCACGGATTCCACCACCGCCTGGTCCGCCCGGTCGAATGCCAGGAACGCATCGTAACCGCCGCGGGTCGGGTCAGGCATCGTCCATCCCTTCGGTTCACCAGCCGCTACAGCGCCGCATACACCCGGTGCACGTCGTCATGGTCATCCAGCGCGTTCAAAAACGATTCCACCTCACGCCGCTGGTCGTCCGTCAGGGCGGTCGACCCCTTCGCCGCATACCGCATCTCGCTCGCCGAGACCTTCCATCCGGCCGACACCAGCCACTTCGACACCGCCGCCAGCTCCTTCGGCTCGGTCAGAAACCTCGCCCCCACCCCGCCCGACTCCTCCTTCTCCTCCGCCTCCAGCGCCTCGACATTCTGCGCGCCGGATTCAATCGCGTCCGCCTCCGGATCGCGGCCCGCATCGGCATGCGTCGCCTCCACCACCCCCACATGCTCGAAGAAGAACCCCACACTCCCCGGCGTCCCCAGTGCCCCTGCCTTGAACAGGTTCCGAATCTCCGGCGCCGTCCGGTTCCGATTGTCGGTCAGGCACTCCACAATCACCGGCACCTTGTGCGGCGCAAACCCCTCGTACAGCACCGTCTCGTACTGGATCGGCTCATCCGTCAGGCCCGCCCCCTTCTTGATCGCCCGCTCGATCGTGTCCCGGTACACGCTCGCCTTCCGCGCCTTGTCCACCGCCGCCGCCAGTCGCGGATTCAAGTCCGGCTCCGGCCCCCCCAGCTTGGCCGCCACCATGATCTCCCGGGTCAGTTTGCTGACGAGCTGGCCCTTCTTCTGCGCGTTGGCTTCGCGACCCGCCTGCTTCCATTGTGCGCCCATGACAGTGGCAGCCTACCCGGCACCCCCGGAAACCGCGAAAGAGAAATAGCGAAGTGATGGCACAGCTGGCTCCATGTCGGTTGCTCCCCGTGCATCCCGGACTTGTAGGTAAAGGCGCGAACTTCGCGAAGCATGGCCTCGGAGGGCCGGGTTCCACGAGGCCGCAACGGTGTGGAGCGTTCGGTTGTGGACTCGCGCAGCTCGTCCCTCCGATTCCCTGGCTCGTTACCGACAACTTGGGGAGCACCGTCGCCCCGGAGGACCGGCAGCTTCCCCTGCGATCGGGTCCCAACTCGCACACGACCCCGCCAGGGGTCGCACCACCCATCCGTGAGGGCCGAGCTGACCCGACGCTCCCTCCTCCCGCCACGCCACCGCCCAACCGCTCGCCCAAACCACCCCTCGCACGACTCGTACTCAGCCCGAAGGGCGGTACTCGAACCTGCCTTCAAACCCGCAGGCACACCTTCTTCGAGCGTCGCCTCGTGGCGGGTGTGATGGGCTTGATATTTCTCGAAGCTCCAATTCAGCGTGGGAACTGGGGTGGGCGATTAAGATTAAGATTAAGATTAGGATTAAGACTACGAGTACGAGGGGATCGCCTTGCGGGAATGCGATCAGTCCACGTCGCTCTCGGACAGGATCCGCCGGTACACCGCCCGGGCATGGTCGTACGCCGACCGCGCATCCGCCATTTCGGCCGCCGCAATGAACCGCTCCTTCTGGCTCCAGCACTGGTCCACGCCCTTCAAACACCACTCCGCACTCCGTCGCGATGCCCGCACCGGCCGGTCGCCCACGTTCACCCAGATCGGGTTGGTATGGGAACTGGGCAGGATGCGCAACGCCACCCAGCTGCTCCGCTCGATCGCCACCTCCCAGCGCATCTCCCGCAACGTGCCGTCCGCCTCCAGCATCTGCTTCGCCACCGGCTGCCCGTTGACCACCACCTCCACCGGTACGGAACGGCTCTCCCCCACCCGCGCCCGCTCCAGGTGCCAGTACGGCTGCTCGGTGTACTTCCGGCCACGAATCACGTTGTCAGGCGTTTCGTTCAGTCTCGCCGCCACCCGCGCCGTCACCGTCACGTTGCCGGGCGCCCCCAACCGCACCTCGCTCGCCCCCACCCCGATCGCCACCCCGTCGATGGCGAAGTCCAGCAGATGACTCCGCCCGTCCCCGACATAACTCCGTCCGTTCCGGATCCCCTCGCACCACGCATCGTAGTCGAGCGGCCCGTCGAGCTTCACATAGCTCCGCCCAAGGCCGACCCGCTCGCCGTAGATGCACGGGAAATCCGTCTCCCCGCTGATCCTCGTCCGGAACCCGCAGTTCAACGTGTGATACCAGATGTTCAATTCCCACACGTACGGCGTGTCCACCGTGCTGATGAAGTCCACCGCCGGCACCAGTCTGCCGTCCGGACCCGGCACTTCGTGGGTCACATTCACAATGTGCTCGTTGGCGCCAATGCCATCAAACGGCGGCACCACGTAGTTCGGCAGGGCCTCCGTGTCCACCTGCAGGCCCCAGCCCGAATGCGCCGGCCCGCACACCGCCCCCTGCCGCTTCGCCCACTTCAACGTGTTCAACCCCAACGTCGGCCAGTGATGCTTCGAGTCCCCTCCCTCCGGCATCTGCTCCTGCAGGCGCAACAGGCACAGATGTCCCGACTGGTGGGATCCGAACCCGCTCACCTCCACGTCGTAGCGCAGCAGATACGGATACCGCGACACCTTGTCGATGGTCCCCGTGAAAAACTGCTTCTGATAGTCGAAGCACGGTCCCCACGTCAGGTTCGCCCCGATCTTCAGATCCTCCCCCACGCAGTGCCTCAGCATGTCGATCGCATGCACCCCCTCCGTCGGCCGGCTGTAATGCGCGCATCCCGCCGCGTGAATGTGATGGTCCCCCGACCACCAGCCGTCCGCCGCCGGATCAATCCACCGCTCCATCTGGAACCGCACGGTCTTCGCCTCGCGCCCCACTTCCAGAATCTCCCGCCGCGTCAACGATTCCGGACCCCGCGACACCTCGACGCGGTACCGCCCGGGGGGCAGTCGCAGACTCTCACCGTGCTCCCGATAAACCTGCTGCTGAAAAAAGAAGTCCGGCGCCAGCCGCTTCGCCTGCGACGGATAAATCCGACCCTGCTCGTCCCGGACGAGAAATGCCGCCGTCGTCGGCTGTCCCCGGTCGTCCAGCACCTCGAGCGTCACCTCGGTCGCCGGACGACACTCGAACAGCAGATCCACCTCGCTCCGGAATCCCAGATCCTGCGTCCCCTGCCCCACATGGAACCCCACCCGCGCGTCCCGCCTCCCTGCATCCCGGCTGTACAGATGGATCAGCCGGTACTCGATCTCCAGCCCGCTCAACCGCGGCGCCATCGGCGGCCGCTCGTACAACTCGATCTCCAGCCATCGGTCCAGCACCTCCTCGGCCGGCGAGTCGTGCAGCCGGCGCGCATTCGGACTCTCCGCCCGCAACCGCGCCGTTGTCCCCGCCTCGTTGTGAACCTTCACCAGAAAGACCCGCCAGCCCCCCTCGTCCAGTTCCGGCCGCGCCGGTCCCGCCGCCACCTTCACCCGCATCTCGGGGTTGATGTGGACGCCGTACAGGGACCAGCCGTCCAGAAGCTCCTGCAACCGCGCGATCCCCTCGCGTCCGGGACGTCGCAAGGCCGCCTCCACGGCTTGCCGCTCCGCGGCCGGCGGCGGCGCCCCCACCGCCTCCATCGATTCCAGCACCCGCCGCACCTGGGCGGCGAACGGCTGAAACTCAACGTCCCGCACCATCGGCCACTCGGCCGCCCCTGCGTTCCGAACCAGGGCCGTGGCCCCGGCAAGGGCCAACCCAAGGATCCTCAGCGTCCGTTGCATGATGTCGCTTCAAGTCTCGTGGTTCAGGAATCGTCCCCCGACCTTCGGCACCGTCCCCGATCAAAGCCCAAACGCCCGTTCCATCTGCTGGCGCACCAGCGTCAACCGCTCGAGCCCGCCCCCGCCCACCTCGGCCGTCGCCCAGCCCGCAAATCCAATGTCGTCCAGCGCCCGGCGCACCTGGTCCCAGGGCAGATCGTCCCCTTCCCCCGTGATGTCCACGAACTTGTCCTGCGCCCGGCTGAACCCCTTCACATCCAGCTTCACGCAGCGGTGGGCAAACCCACGGATCCACTCGCCCGGCTGCCCGTACTTCCAGTGGTTCCCGATGTCGTAATACATCCCCACCCACGGGCTCCGGAAACTGTCCACAAACCGGATGAACCGTTCCGGCCCCTGGTCCGGCGGCGCGTCGTGGTCGTACATCATCTGGTTCCACACATTCTCGATCAGGATCGGCTGCCCCAGCGCGGCCGCCAGCGGGATCAACTTCCGGATCTCCTGCCGGCACCGCTCCTCCACCACCTCCGCCGGACCGTCCCCGCCCCGCCCCACCACAATCAGCACCCCGCTGCCCCCCGCCGCATGCGACACCCGCAGGCAATGCTCGATGTTCGCCCGGCCCCGGTCCCGCTCCTCCTCGCTCGCACTCGTCAGCCGCTGGCTCCAATGCGCGTGGTTGATCGCGTTGTGCACAAACACCCCCGACTGCCGCACCGCCTCCCGCGCCTGCTCCGCCGTGAATTCCCCGGCCTGGTCCAGATCCACGCCGTCCAATCCCGCCGCCGCCGCCATCCGCAACCGCTCCGTCAACGTCAGCGCCCGCCCCCCCTGCTCCTTGGTGATCATCCCCAGCTTGCACGACAGCAGAATCCGCCGGTCCGTCCGCGGACGCACCACCGCATTGGCCGCCGCCGGGGTGCTGTGCGCCTGCGCCGCCGCCCCCCCGGCCAGCAACGCGGCACTGGCAGCCCCGGTGGCCAGAAATTGACGACGATTCGAAACGGCGGTGGATGCGTTCATGGGAGCATTCAAGTGGACATGGATGGCGCGCCGCACCGTGCGTCGTGCCTGTGGTGAGCCGCTTGGTTACTGCCCCCGCCGCACGAAGTCAACGGAAGCCGTCCCCCGAACGGCCGCGGGAGCGCATCCCGGAGTTGTGGGTGAGGAGGCGACGAATCGGAGGGACGAGCTCCGCGAGTCCTCGTCCCATCGCTCCACTCCCTTGCGGCCTCGTGGAACCCGGCCCTCCGAAGCGCCGTTTGGCGAAGTTCGCACCGCTCCCCATAACTCCGGGATGCACTGCTTCAACCGCTTCGCCCCGCCCGCGGCTTGTCCTACCCCGCTCCCTTCTGCTTCGCTGTCCCATCGCGTCCGTCCTGCCATGAACATCCAACTCGCCTACGGCCAGGGCCACCTCGAAGTGGACCTCCCCGGGGACCGCACCACGGTCATCGAACCGTCCCATCGCCCCGGCCTCCCCGACGAAAAGGCCGCCGTCGAGGCCGCCCTTCGCGCACCCATCGCCTCCGCCCCGCTCCGCCAACGCCTCAAACCGTCCGACCGCGTCTGCATCCTCTTCACCGACATCACCCGCGCCACCCCCAACGACCGCCTCATCCCCTGGCTCCTCGATCACCTCGCGGATCATCCCCCGGAAAACATCGTCCTGCTCAACCAGACCGGCACCCACCGCCCCAATTCCTCCGACGAACTCGCCCGCATGCTCACCCCCGAAGTGCTCCGCCGCTATCGGGTGTTGAACCACGAATGCGAACGCGACGAGGACCTCGTCCCCCTCGGGGTCACCCATGACGGCACCCCGGCCCTGCTCAACCGCCACGCCGTCGAGGCCGACCTGCGCATCGTCACCGGCTTCATCGAACCCCACTTCTTCGCCGGCTTCAGCGGCGGACCCAAGGGCCTCATGCCGGGCGTGGCCGGCCTCCATACCGTGATGAGCAACCACGGTTACCGGAACATCGGCGATCCCCGCGCCACCTTCGGCGTCACCGAGGGCAACCCCCTCTGGGAGGAACTCCGCACCATCGCCCTTCGCACCGGCCCCTCCTTCCTCCTCAACGTCACCCTCAACGACCACCGCCAGATCACCGGCGTCTTCGCCGGCGACCTCATCGAGGCCCACCGCCAAGGCATCGCCCTCGTCCGCACCTCCGCCATGCAGCGCGTCAAGGCGCCCTTCGAGGTGGTGGTCACCACCAACTCCGGTTACCCCCTCGACCTCAACCTCTACCAGGGCGTCAAAGGCATGAGCGCCGGCGCCCGCATCCTCACCGAAGGCGGCCTCCTCATCCTCGCCTGCGAATGCCGCGAAGGCGTCCCCGCCGCCAGTCCCCTCGACCACCTCCTCCGCAGCGGCCAATCCCCGGAGGCCATCCTCGCCCTCCTCGCCAGCCCGGGCTTCGTCCGGCCCGAACAATGGCAGGCCCAGATCCAGGCCCTCATCCAGCGCCGCGCCCGCGTCCTCATCCATTCCTCCCTCCCCGACGACGTCGTCCGCGCCTGCCACCTCGAGCCCTGCCCCGACATCGGCGCCGCCGTCCGCACCGAGCTGGAACGGCTCGGTCCCCAAGCCCGTGTCGCCGTCCTCCCTCTCGGTCCCCTCACCATCCCCTACCTCGCATGAAACACCGCACCCCCTCGCACTCCCGCTTCCACTCCGCCCTTCCCCGGCGTTCGCCGTTCGCAGGCGCCGCCGCCGCCGGAACCCTCCTCGCCGTTCCACTCGCCGTCTCCGCCCAAAACCAGTCGCTCTCCTTCACCGGCGGTGTCCTCCTCAATACCCAGGTCCACTTCCGCCACCTCGGCTCCCACGTCTCGGCCTCCCAGCCAGGCCCAGACTCCGGTTCCGCTGTCAACCGGACCTACGACGACGGCTACAACCGCGTGGATGCCGCCGGCAACGAGGACGGCACCACCGCCCACTGGGGATATCGCAACTCCGCCCAGATCCGTCCCGACGGCATGGCCTTCCACGCCGCCACCGATCCCGCCACCGTGAGTGCCAGCAACGTCGGCGATTTCATCTCCCCCTCCGCCAACCTCGAATACCGCGGCAGCCTGGGCCCCGTCGGAACCGCCGACTGGGGCGTCCTCCTCGGCTTCGGCTACCACAGCGTCGGCGGCACCTTCCGCACCGCCGTGTCCACCCCGGTCACCATCCTCCAGGACCTCTACTCCTTCGCCGACACCGATCCCGCAAGCCTCCCTCCTCCGCCCTACTCGGGTCTCGCAGACAGCCCCGGCCCGCGCCTTGGCTCCGTGCCGGCCCGCTCCACCCGCCTCGATCCCGCCGGCCGCTTCCTCGAAGGCACCTGGGAACTCGAAACCGATCTCTTCCCCATAACCGGTGGCGTGTACCTCGAAGCCCAGCTCGCCGGCCGCCTCAACGGCGTCGCCTCAGCCGGCATGCTTGCCCTCCTCGTCAGCGGCAACCACCGCTACTCCGAACGCAGCACCGTCGATCCCCTGCCCCCGGTCACCGCCGGGGCGCGCCATAGCTTCAGCGACTTCCTCATCGGTGGCTTCGTGCAGCTGGGCCTCGACTGGGCCCTCTGGGAACGCGCGAGCCTCGTCGCCTCGGCCCGCTGGCAGCCCGCCCAGAAATTCCATCACCGCGCCAACGGCCGGGAAGCGGAAATCGACTTCACCACCTCCTTCGCCGTCCACGCCGGTTTCTCCATGCGCTTCTGACGCCATCCAGCGCGCGCCCGCCGTAATCTCCCGGCCCGACCGGCCTGCCCCCCCAAACGCATGAATCCCCGTTCCCCCGTCGCCCCAGGCGCCTGCCTCGCCGGCCTGGCCATCCTCCTCGCCCCCCACGGACTCCGCCTCCCGGCCGCCGATCATCCCCAGTTCGGTCACGCCTGGACCCGCAACATGGTCTCCGCCGAACGCCCCCTCCCCGACCGCTTCGATCCCGGGACCGGCCTGAACCATGTCTGGTCCGTGCCCCTCGGCACCGAATCCCATTCCACCCCGGTCATCGCCCATGGCCGCATCCTGATCGGTACCAACAACGGCCAACCCCGCGACCCGAATCACCACGGCGACCGCGGGGTCCTGATGTGCCTCGACGAACTCGACGGCCGTCTCCTCTGGCAACTGGTCGTCCCCAAGCGCATCGAGGATGCCTACTTCGACTGGCCCAACAGCGGCATCTCCTCGACCGCCACCCTCGAAGGCGACCGCGCCTATGTCGTTGACAACCGCGGCGTCGTCCTCTGCCTCGACCTGAACGGCCTCGCCAACGGCAATGACGGCCCGTTCCTCAACGAGGCCATCTACTTCGCCCCCCAGCCCACCAACACCCTCGCCCGCGGCGCCCCGGCGGCATTCGCCCCGGACGGTTCCCTCCTCCCCGACGCCCCCGCCCCCAACCGCATCACCCCCGGTCCCCTCGATGCCGACATCCTCTGGATGTTCGACCTCACCAGCGGCGCCGGCATCTGGTCCCACGACGCCGCCCACAGCTCCATCCTCATCCGCGGCGACCACCTCTACCTCAACACCGGCACCGGCGTGGACAACACCCATCGCCACCTGCGCCGCCCCGACGCCCCCAGCCTCGTCGTCCTCGACAAGCGCACCGGACGTTACCTCGCCCGTGACGACGAGGGCATCGGCGCGGCCATCTATCACTCGACCTGGGCCCCGCCCTCCATGGCCACCGTCGCCGGCCAGGACCTCATCCTCTTCGCCGCCGGCAACGGCGTGATCTACGCCTTCGATCCGCTCCCCGTCTCCCCGGACCCGCGGCACCCTCGAACCACCCACCCCGGCAATCCCTGGCGGCTCGCCCACCGCTGGCACATCGACTTCGATCCCGAAGCGCCCAAATCCGATGTCCACCGCTTCCATCTCAACCGCCGGGAAGGACCCAGCAACTTCTACGGCGCCCCCGTGGTCGTGCAAAACCGCCTCTACATCGCCGGCGGCGGCGACCTGTGGTGGGGCAAAAACCAGGCCTGGCTCAAGGCCTACGACCTCGACGGACCCGAACCCCGGCTCCGCTGGTCCCATCCCCTCGTCCGCCATACCTTCTCCACCCCGGCGGTCCACGATGGCATCGTGTACGTCACCGACTGCGCCCAAAACCTTCACGCCGTCGATGCCGGTTCGGGACAGAACCTCTGGACCTGCCCGCTCCAGGGCGAAACCTGGGCCTCCCCGCTCGTCGCCGACGGGCGCGTTCATGTCGGCACCCGGCGCGGCTGGTTTCATGTCCTCGCCGCCGGCCGCACCCTCCAGCCCGTCTTCGAACACCGGTTCGACACCGGCATCAGCGCCACCGCCGTGGCCGCCAATCGACGCCTCTACGTGACCACCATGACCCACCTCCACGCCTTCGCCCTGACACCCTGACACCCGTTCCATCGCGCTTCGCCACACGTCCTTCACGCGCCCCTCACGCCCCACACGTCCGCCGTCCGCCGGCTCGCATGGACCTTCTCATCGGCACCGATGCCGACCTGCCCCTCCTCGTCGCCGAACTCCACCGCGCCGTCCCGTCCCTCCGTCTCGAACGCCTCCCCGGCTCCTATCCCATTCCTGACCCCGCCCCATCCGCCCCCGACACCCCGCCCGCCGCCCGGCCCCGCCGCCTCTCCTCAGCGCCGCCACCTCCCGCGTCCCCGCACCTCTCCATCCTCCGTCTCGAAGGCCTCCCTGCCCCGCACCAACCCCTCCCGCTCCTCGTCTTTGCCCGCCAATGGCTCCCCGACGCATGTCCCCACTCAGCCGCCTCCATCCGTGACTGGAGCGATCTCCTGTTCGAAGCCGTCTCCCAGCGCCTCCACGACAACCCGCCCTGGCGCCTTCACCTCGTTCCCCGTTATGGCGACAGTCCGGCTGCCGGCCATCAACGCTGCCGCCTGATCCGCCAGGCCCTCGTCGATCGGCTCCAACGTCACCGCCGCCATCTCCTCCGTCGCCTCACCCAATCCACAGCCCCATTCACACCGGACGATGCCCTGGTCCAGCTCCTCCTCACCTCCCCCGGGGACGGCTACCTTTCCGTCGCCCCGCCTCCCATCCCCGCCGTCCAGCGGGCCCGTCTCTCCCCGTTTCCGCTCGGCGACGTGCCCGTTGCCTCCGACAAATCCGCCCCCTGCCGCGCCTTCGCCAAACTCCTCGAAGCCGAAGCCCGCCTTGGCCACGCCATCCAACCCGGTGACCGCTGCGTCGATCTGGGCGCCTCCCCGGGAAGCTGGTCGCACGTTGCCCTCACCCGCGGCGCGCACGTGACCGCCATCGACCGCTCGCCGCTCCGCCCCGACCTCATGCGCCATCCGCGGCTCGCCTTTCGCACTGGCGACGCCTTCGCCTTCACGCCCGACCGCCCCGTGGACTGGCTGCTCTGCGATGTCATTGCCCCCCCCGAACGCACCCTCGATCTCCTCCGCCAGTGGCTCGACCGCGGCGCCTGCCGGAACTTCATCGTCACCCTCAAGTTCAAGGGCACCGCCGGCTATCCCGCCCTCGACCGCGTGAAATCCTGGCTGCCACCCCTCGCCGATCCCTTCGTCCTCACCCGCCTCTGCGCCAATCGGAACGAAGTCTGCGCCGCCGGCGTCCGCCCCGATCCAGCCGGAACTCCGAACCTGCCCCGGCCGCCTCGCTGACCCCAACCGTTCGGTGTCCACGCCTTCAGCGAGCACGAGGACGCGTACGAGGCTTGCTGCAAGAAACCCGGAGGGTTTCCAGAGATTAGCCGGGGGTCGAACCCGGCTCCGCGGGTTCGACCCCCCGGGCAGAAGTCCCACCCCGCTCACGACCCCGCCAGGGGTCGCAGAACCCATCCCTCTGGGGCCAGCAGCCTCGACGGTCCCGCTTCACGCCGCTCGCCCACCCGAAGACGTGTTCAGCTCACCCCCCGAAGGGCCCATCCGGCAGACCAACGTTCCTGCAACCCGCCCAAGCCATCCCCCTCCTCGGAACTCGTCCTCGAACCCCGGGAACCCAACCAAAACGCAGCAGCACCATCGAAATCCACCCCCATCGATCACGAGTACGATAAGCCAGAACGCCCAACCCGGACCCAACGCGCAACATCCCCCCCAACGCCTCGCCACCCCCCAATCGTTCGGTGTCCACGCTTCAGCGTGTCCCCCCCGGCACCCAAAACCACCCTCCCCCTTCCCCATCCCACCGTACTCGAACCCGCAGACACACCGCATCGAGCATCGCCTCAAGGCTGGCCCGATGGGTTCGATCTTGATGTTGATCGGACCTCCCATTTCGCATGCGAACTAGTCGGGGCGATTTCGCTCACGAAGACGCGTACGAGGCTTGCTGCAAGAAACCCGGAGGGTTTCCAGAGATTAGCCGGGGGTCGAACCCGGCTCCGCGGGTTCGACCCCCGGGCAGAAGTCCCACCCCGCTCACGACCCCGCCAAGGGTCGCAGAACCCATCCCTCCGGGGCCAGCAGGCTCGACGGTCCCGCTTCACGCCGCTCGCCCACCCGAAGACGTGTTCAGCTCACCCCCCCCGAAGGGCCTATCCGGCAGACCAACGTTCCTGCAACCCGCCCAAGCCATCCCCCTCCTCGGGACTCGTCCTCGAACCCCGGGAACCCAACCAAAACGCAGCAGCACCATCGAAATCCACCCCCGTCGATCACGAGTACGATAAGCCAGAACGCCCAACCCGGACCCAACGCGCAACATCCCCCCCAACGCCTCGCCGCCCCCCAATCGTTCGGTGTCCACGCTTCAGCGTGTCCCCCCCACCCAAATCCACCCTCCACCTTCACCCCGGACTCCCCTCATCCTCCAGCAGCTCATACGGCCTGTCCTCGACCCTCGCCTGTCGGGGGCGCCGCGCCTCACCTGAACCCGAACCCACCCGATACTCCACAGGTTCCTCCCGCAACGGCGTTCCGTCATCCAACGGACTCAGAACCGCCAGTCCAGGACGGTTCATCACGTGGGTATAGATCTGCGTCGTCTCCACGCTCTGATGCCCCAACAGCTCCTGCACACTCCGCAGATCCGTCCCCCGCTCCAGCAGGTGCGTCGCGAAACTGTGCCGCAACGTATGGCACCCCACCGGCTTCGAAATCTGCGCCATCCGTGCCGACGCCTTCACCGCCCGCTGCACCGCCGTCTCGTGCGCATGATGCCGCCGCTCGATCCCCGACCTCGGATCCACCGAAAGCCGCTTTCCCGGGAAAACCCACATCCACGACCACTCCTTCCCCGCCTCCGGATACTTCCGCTCCAGGGCATCCGGCATCCACACCCCTGGCAATCCCGACGCCCGATCCGACTCCCAAAGAATTCGCACCCGCTCCAGATGCTGCACCCATCCACCCCGCACCGCCTCCGGCAGCATCACCGTCCGGTCCTTGTCCCCCTTCCCCTCCCGGATCGTGATCATGCCCCGCTCGAAATCGACATCCTTCACCCGCAACCGCAGGCACTCCATCAACCGCATCCCCGTCCCGTACAACACCCGCGCAATCAACCCCAGCGTCCCCTCCATCCCATTCAACAGCCGGTGAACCTCCTCCCGGCTCAGCACCACCGGCAACCGCCCCGCACGACGCGCCCGCAGCACATCCTGCAGATCCCCCAGCGGTCGTTCCAGGACGACCCCGTACAGAAACAGCAGCGCGCTGAACGCCTGGTTCTGCGTGCTCGCCGACACATTCCGTGCCACCGCCAGATACTCCAGAAACTCCCGCACCTCCGCCTCCCCCAGCGCCCCCGGCTCCATGCCCCCGTGAAACCGCAGAAACCGCTCGATCCAGTCCTGATACGTCTGCTCCGTCCGGATCGAATAGTGCCGGAGACGGATCACCCCCACGAAACGCTCCTTCCATCCCGCCCCGCCCCGCCCCCCTGCCCTCCCATTCGCGTGCGGAACCCGCTCCACCGCCTCCTCCCGCACGACACCAGGCTCCGACTCCGGCCCCCGCCCGCCCAGCCCTTCCCCTGCCGCCTGCACCCTCACGCGGAATGCCGGACGTCTCCACCCCTGCTCGTCCGGCCGGAAGTGCCAGTTCTCGATTCCCCGCCCAAAAACCTCCAGAGCCTGCCGCACCTGATCCAACTGCCACGCGCTGGGCGCCGGCTCCCGCAGACGCTCATCCGCCAGAAACTCCTCCGCCAGCACCCCCACCGGACCCTCCCTTTGGTGCTTCCGAACGAACCCCAGGAACCGCTGCACGTGAACGCTCCACCAATGCAGCCGCTCCGGCGAAAGCGGCACACGCTGAACCCCCCACAATCGCTGCAACCACGCCGGATCCTCGTACCCCCTCCGACCCTCACCCCCACCCTTTCCCCCATCCCGTCCTTCATTCGATCGTTCCTCCATGAATCACCCTTTTTGCAGCCTATCTACCCAACCCAATCCATCGTTGACAACCACAAACCCTTTCTACCAACCT